>DATDED010000313.1:0-4336 GCA_036523455.1 Gemmatimonadales bacterium | reverse complement strand
GATCGGCGAAAGCGCCGTGGCGTTGGACGGCTGCACCGTGAACGCCAGGTGGTCGGCCGCCGCCGGGTTGATGGAGAAGAACCCGCTGATCGCCGAGGTCAGGCTCGTCGCCGTGGCCGTCAGCTTGTAGTCGTTCGCCGCCTTGTCGATCTCGATCCCGCTGAACGTCGCCACCCCGGCCACAGCGGCCTGGGTGACCGTTCCGGCCGTGATCGTCGCACCGGGGGCGCCGGTGTTGGGCGTGATCGCGATCGTCACGCTCCCGACGTACGACGCGTCCACCTGTCCCGACGCGTTGCGAGCTTCGATCGTGAAGGTCGGGATCGTGGTGCCGGCCGTCGTGACGGACGGCTGGACCTTGTAGAACAGCGTCGTCGCATTCGACGTGACGACGTTGAACGGAAGGCTCGTGGCTGACGTCAGGCCGCTGGCCGCCGCGCCGAGCTGATAGCCGTTGGCCGCGACGCTCACGTCCAGCGCCGAGAAGGTGGCCACGCCGGCGATCGCCGCCTTGGTCACCTGCCCGCCGAGCACCCCGGTCCCCGGTGGGGGATTCGTCGCGAGCGACATCGCGACGTTGTTGGCGAAGCTCGTCACCGTATTCCCGAACCCGTCCTGCGCCGCCACCTTGACCGCCGGGAAGATGTTCGCGCCCACCGACACCGTGGACGGCTGCACGGTGAACGCGAGCACCGAGGCTGCCCCCGGCGTGATGTTGAACGTGCTGGACTGCGCCGACGTCACGCCCCCGTCCGACGCCTGCAGCCGGTAGCCCGTTCCCACCTTGTTGAGGAAGAGACCCGGGAACGTCGCCACCCCGGCACTGGCGGCCACCGCCGCGTTGGACGGTGTCGCGCTACCGGGGTTCACCGGGAGCGTCAGGGTGACCAGGTTCGTGTAGCCGGTGTTGATGTTGCCGATCGCGTCCTTGGCCACGACCGTGACGCTCGGCGCGATCGGCGAGCCGGCCTGCGCGCTCGTCGGCTGCTGCGTGAACAGGAGCTGCGTGACGGTGCCGGCGTTGATGTTGAAGCTCGCGCTGACGCCGTTCGTCAGGCTCCCGCTCGTGGCCGTCAACGTGTACGCCGTGCCGGCGCTGTCGATCGACAACCCGGAGAAGCTCGCGACGCCGGCCACGGCCGCGTGCGACGCCGTGCCCGTCAGGGCCGCTCCCGCTTTCCCCGACCCGCCCGTGATCGCCACTCCGACGCTCGCCGTGTAGCTCGGGTCGGTGTTCCCCAGCGCGTCCTGCGCGTTGACCTGAATCGTGGGAATCTGCTGCCCGGCCGTCGTCGTCACCGGATTGACGGTGAAGGCCAGTTTGGTGGCCGCTCCGGCCGTGATGGTGAACGTGTTGCTCGACCCATCGGTGAGGCCCGTCGCCGACGCGACCAGGCCGTACCCGGTCCCGGCGCTATCGACGCTCAGGTTGGAGAACACGGCCACCCCGTTCGCGGGGGTGATCGTCTTCGTGCCCGACAGGTGCGCGTTGGCCGTTCCGCCGGCGAGCGCCACCGTGATGTCATTGGCATACGTGGCCACGGTGTTGCCCTGCGCGTCCTGCGCGGCCACCGTGATCGGCGACGAGATCACCGTGCCCGCCGTGGTGCTGGCGGCCGGCTGAATCGTGAAGGCCAGCTTCGTCGCGGTGCCCGCGGTCACGTCGAACCCGACGCTCGTGACGTCCGGCGCGCCGGTTGCCGAGGCGACCAGCGTGTACCCGCTGCCGGCCTTGTTGATGGTGAGGTTCGAGAACGTGGCGATGCCGGCGATGGCGTTCACCGCCGTGGTGCCGCCCAGCGTCCCTCCGCCCGCGTTCGTGCCGATGGCGATGCTCACCGATCCCACGAAGGACGTCACCGTGTTCGCGAAGGCGTCCTGCGCCTGGACGACCACGTCGGGCTGGATCACGGCGCCCGCCACGACGTTCGTCGGCGGCGCGGTGAACACCAGCTGCGACAGCGGGGCCGGGGCGATATTGAACGCGCTCGAGGTCACGTCGGTCAGCGTCCCCGACGTGCCGTGCAGCGTGTAGCCCGTACCGCTCTTGTTGATGCTGAGGTTGGCGAACGTCGCGACGCCGTGGGTGGCGGCGATGGGCGTCGTCCCCGACAGCGTGCCGCCGCCGGGGTTCGTCCCGATGCTGACGTCCATATTCGCCGTGTAGGCGGTGTCGACGTTGCCGAAGGCGTCGAGCGCCTGCACCGTGACCGGGATGGCCACGCCCGCGACGCCGCTCGCCGGCTGCTGCGAGAACACGAGATGTGTGGCCGTCGCCGGGGTGATCTTGAACCCGGTGCTCGTGGCAGGCGTCACGCCACCCGCTGAAGCCGCCAGCGTGTAGCCGTCGCCCGTCTTGTCGATGCTGAGGTTCGCGAACGTCGCGACTCCTGCTACCGCCGTCACCGACGCCGTGCCCGACAGCGTGCCGCCGCCCGCGTTGTTGCCGATGGCGATTGTGACGCCGCCGGTGAACCCGGTGGCGAGGTTACTCGACCCGTCGAGGGCCTGCACGACCACCGCCGGCGCGATCGCGACGCCCGCCACCGCGTTCGCGGGCTGCACGAAGAAGACGAGGTGCGTCGCCAGGTTCGCGAAGATGTCGAACGCCGCGCTCGTGGCGCCGGTGAGCGCGCCCGAAGACGCCGTCAGCGTGTACCCGGTGCCCACCTTGTCGATGCTCGCCGCGAACGTCGCGACCCCGGCCACCGCGGCCACCGGTCCGCCGCCCGTGAGCGTGCCGCCGCCCGCGTTGTTGCCGATCGCGAGGCTGACGTTCGCCGTGTAGGTGAAGTCCGTGTTCCCCAAAGCGTCCTGCGCCGCTACCTGGATCGACGGCGTCACCGCGGCCCCGGCCGCCGTGTTCACGGGTTGCACCGCGAACACGAGCTTCGTCGCCGCGCCGGCGATGATGTTGAACGCCGCGCTCGTCGTCCCCGTCAGGGCGCCCGAGGTGGCCGTCAGAGTGTAGCCCGTCCCGCTCTTGTTGATGTTGAGCCCCGGGAAGGAGGCCACGCCCGCCACGGCCGCGACAGTCGCCGTTCCGGATAGGGTGCCGCCACCCGCGTTGTTCCCGATCGCCACCGTCACGTTCGCCGTGTACGCGGTGGCGACGTTCCCCTTCGCATCGAGCGCCGTCACCTTCACGGCCGGCGCGATCGCCGCGCCCGCCGTAGCGGTCGTCGGCTGCTGCGTGAAGGCGAGATGGGTCGCGGCTCCGGGAATGATGTTGAAGGTCGAGCTGGTGCCGTCGGTGAGCGTGGTGGCCGTGGCGGTCAGCGTGTACCCCGTGCCGGCGCTGTCGATGGACAGCGTCGAGAACGTGGCGACGCCCGCCGCGGCGGCGATCGTCGTCGTGCCGGAGAGCGTCCCCGCATTCGCGTTCGTGCCGATCGCGACGGAGACGTTCCCGCCGAAGCTCGTGGCGACGTTGTCGAACTGGTCCAGGGCCGTCACCTTGACGGCCGGCGTGATCGCGGAGCCCGCCGCGGTGAGCGAGGGCTGCACCGTGAACGAGAGTTTCGCCGCGGCCGCCGGGTTGATCGTGAATGCACTGGAGACGACCGGCGTGACGACCCCCGAGCTCGCCGCGAGGGTGTAGCCCACACCCGCCTTGTCGATGCTCAGGTCGGTGAATGTGGCCACGCCCGCCGTCGCGGCCTGCGTGAGCGTGCCGGAGAGCGTGCCGCCGCCGGCGTTCGTGCCGATGGCGACCGTAACGTTGCCGGCGAAGGTCGTGACCGTGTTGCCGGCCGCGTCCTGTCCGATCACCGTCACGGGCGCGATCGCCACCCCCGCCGTCGTGGTCGACGGCTGGGTGCCGAACACGAGCTGGGCCAGCGGCCCGACCCCGATGTTGAAGGCGTTGCTGGCAGGCGATGCGATCGCCCCCGAGGTTGCTGAGAGCGTGTAGCCGTTGCCGGGCTTGTTGATGCTGACCGCGGGGAAGGTGGCGACGCCCGCCACGGCGGCGATGGGTCCGCCGCCGCTCAGCGTGCCGGCGCCGGGGTTCGCCACGATCGCGAGCGTCACGTTGCCGGTGAAGGCCGGCGTCGTGTTCCCCTGCGCGTCCTGCGCGGTCACCACGATCGCCGGCGCGATCGCCACGCCGGCTGATCCGTTCGAAACGATCCCGAGCACGAGCTGCGTGGTCGGTCCCGGGTTGATGTTGAAGGCGTTGCTCGTCGCGGTCCCCGGCGGCGCGCCCGCCGTCGGCGTGGCGGTCAGCGTGTATCCGGTGCCGACTTTGCCGATGGAGAGGTTCGAGAAGCTCGCGATCCCGCTGCTGGCGGTGACGGCCGTCGTGCCGCTCAACGTGGCGCTTCCGGGGTTGCTC
>DATDED010000312.1:0-12345 GCA_036523455.1 Gemmatimonadales bacterium | reverse complement strand
GGCCCTCGAGGCACAGTACGCCCGGGTGCGCGGCGACGACTGCCGCCGGACGCTCGCGCGCTCGAACCAGGCGTTCGCGACGCTCGGGGCCACGCTGGGGACGATCGCCACGGGGTCCATCGACCCCGATGCGCCGATCCTCGATTCCCTCGAATCGGGCGTGTTCGCCCTCGCACCAGGAGTCGCCGCGTGCCCGACCGACATGGCTCGCTACGTCGACTTCTACGAGCGCATGCGGGAAGTCGTCAAATGGCAGTCGCGCCATTGGGACATGCAGACCGTCGCCGCCCGGCGTCGGCTGTACCGGGCGCTGTACGGCGGGCGAGCCGCCGTGGAAGAAGTGATGCTGCAGCATCCCGACGACATGGTCACGCTGTTGCCCGGCGTGAAAGAGCCGTCGGCCACGCCGTACGCCGTGGTGTACGGCGTGGAGATCCACTCGGGCGATCTGCTCGTATCGCGCGGCGGCTATCCCACCTCCGCGCTGATCGCCCGCGGCAACGACTACCCGGGCAACTTCTCGCATGTGGGGCTGGTCCACGTCGATTCGATCTCGAAGGCCGTGTCGGTGATCCAGGCGCACATCGAGCGCGGCGTGACGGTGTCGTCCGCGGAGGACTACCTCCGCGACAAGAAACTGCGGATCATGGTGCTGCGCGCCCGCTTCGACCTGCCCCAGATGATGGCGGACCCCATGCTGCCGGATCGCGCGGCGACCCGGGCGCTCGAGCGGGCGCGAACCGGTCACATCCCCTACGACTTCGCGATGGACTACAGGGATCCGTCCCAGCTGTTCTGCTCAGAGGTCGCGTCGTGGCCCTACCACGATCTCGGCATGACGCTGTGGATGGGGATCTCGACGATCTCGCGGCCGGGGTTACGGCGCTGGCTCAGCGCCTTCGGGGTGCGGCACTTCGAGACGGAGGAGCCGTCGGACCTGGAGTACGATCCCCAGCTCGTGGTAGTAGCGGAATGGCGCGACCCGGAAACGCTGTTCCGGGATCACGTGGACAACGCAGTGATCGACGCGATGCTCGAGGGAGCCGAGCGCGGCGACCGCCTGACCTACACCTGGTACGCGCTGCCGGTGGGGCGTCTGGCCAAGGCGTACAGCTGGATACTGGAGCACTTCAGCCGCGTGGGACCCGTCCCGGAGGGAATGTCCGCCACCGCGGCCCTGCGCAATCGGGCCTTCGGGATCCGGCAGCGGCGCCTCGCGGCGCGCGTGGATCAGGGAGCGATGCTGCTCGCGCAGACGCGCGGCTATCCGCCTCCCTACTGGACGCTGCTCGAGCTGGCCCGCCAGGAAGCCGCCCGGCGCTGACTCAGCGCAGGAATCGCTCGGCCAGCTGCTCGAGCCGCTCGTTCCGCTCCGCGCGCGCCTGGGCCAGGATCTGCTCCACGTGCGGCCGCAGCGCCGGCTCGCCCCAGCGGTAGCCCGTCGCGAGCTCGGCGCTGTAGGAGTCGCCGGCGTTTGCGCCTTCGATCAGCGCCCAGGCGGCCGCGGCGTCGTAGCCCGGGTCGCCGCGTGCGGGCAGGTGATACCGCGGTTGCGGACCACCCGCGTCTTCGTTGATGAACGCTCTGGACATGCGGCGGGATGCGGCCTAGCGGAGCGGTCCCATTCCCTGAATGGCGACGGCGCGATTCGTGCCGCCCGCGAACGTGTTGCGGCGGACCATGAATTCGCCGCTGCGGCCGTCGTCGAGGACGAGCTTGTAGCGCTGGCCCGCTTCCAGGGTGACGAGGTGCGTGGTGGAGATCGTGCCGTGCCACTCGTTGGCACCGGGACGTTCCAGCTCCTCGATCATGACGTCGACCGACGCGGCCAGCGTGCTGCCGTCATCCTTGTGGATCGCGCAGCGGTGAAAGGGCATGCTGCAAAGATTGCGGCATCGGCGATACGCTGCAACAACCCCATTCGCCGACTGGCGGCATTGCCCGGGCCTGCCCATACTTCATCCGACCATCGCCAGCACACGAGTCCCGGCACGAGTCTTGCGACCGAGGCCCTCACCAGAGCACATGACCATCGATCCCGCCCAAGCCTACCGTCTCCTGGGGCTTGCCCCCGGCGCGTCGCTCGACGATGTGAAGACCGCGTACCGGGACCTCGCCCAGGTGTGGCACCCCGACCGCTTCCCCGACAACGCTCGACTGCGTGAAAAGGCCGAAGTGAACCTGCGGCGCATCAACGAGGCGTACACGGTGCTGCGGGACTACCGGGCCGGTGCGGCAGCGGCCGCCGCCGTGGTCGCCACCGCGCCGGCCCCGCGCGCGGCGGCGCACGTCGCGACGGCGGGTCGCCAGCCCCCGCCGCTCCACTTCGATCTGCGGCATTCGATGTTCACCGGCGTCGTCACGATGCGCCACTCGATCAAGGTCCTGCGGCCGAGCGCCACCTATGCGCGTAAGCTGCGCCGGCGCGGCCTTCCCAAGCCGTGGATTCGACTGGCGGTCACCACGTTGCTGCTCGTGGCGCTCGCGGTCGCGGCGCTGTGGTACAAGGGGTATCTGGACTTCTGAGGCGCTCCGGGTGGGCCGGATCAATGGCCGCCCAGCACCACCGCGATCACGATTTCGACCAGAATCAGCACCACCACCGCGATCTCCAGCAGCTCGTTGCGCGCCGCCATCGATTCGGCGTTGAGCATCCCGTACGTCTGCCGGATGATGTCCAGCTTGTGGTCGATCCCGGTGCGCCACGCCCGCTCGCGGAACACCTCCAGCGCCGCCGCGTACACGCGGGCCAGGAAGATGTCGTCGGTGACCTTGAGCGCGTTCTGGGTCCGCTCCACGATTTCGGTCGAGTCCGCGACCAGCGTCTGGAGCGCGGTGAGCAGCGGCGCGTAGCGCCGGCCCAGCAGACCGCCCGCTCCCTTGCGCGCGCTCGCGATCCGGTCGTACATCTGCGGCAGCTCGGCGTCGAGCAGCGCGTCGTAATAGCGCAGCTCCAGCAGCTGCGCGTTGGCGAACTCGAGGATCAGCTGCTCGTCGCTCTCCCCCTCGGCCGGATCGAGCACCAGGGCGGTGTTCCAGGTGACGATCGAGAGGTCGTCCGGGTAGTAGGAAAACCAGTGCGGCAGGAGCTCCTTGCGCGCCTGGTCGGAGAGCGCCCGGTCTTCGTTCAGAAGCAGCGGCGCCACGTCGAGCTCGCGCACGGCGCTGGCCAGGAGCGGCTCGCCGGCGGGACTCTCCAGGCGGGTGATCCGGTAGACGACGTAGTCCTCGCTCACCGGCGCGATCTGCAGCCGCGCGACCGCCGGCGCGATGCGCTCCGTGAGCTCGCGGATCCGCCGGTCGAACGCGGGCCGGGCCGCGGCGGACAGCTCCGCCGCGTCGCCGAACGCGGCGAAGGCGGACCAGGGAAGCGCCCCGGGAGTGCCGCACCGCATCCGGAGCGAGACGACCCCGAAGTCGAAGATGCGGGCCGACACGGAGGCGTCGTAGCGGCGCCCGGCCGCATCGAACTGCTCGCTGCCGAGCGCCACCGTGACCGGCGGGTTCTTGATCCGGATCGCCTGCGCCTCGGCGCGCTGCCGCCGCTCGAGCTTCAAGCGCAGCGCCTCCCGCTCCTCCGGAGTCGTGGCGAGGAAGTCGAGGGCCCGCTCGAGATCGATCTCGTAGCCCACGTCGTACAACCGGTACAGCACCACGGAACCGACGACGCGCGGTTCCTGGCTCGTCACCACCGGACGGTCATCGGGGCTCCAGGTCGGTCACCCAGATATCGCTCTGCAGATCGCCGAGGGTGAAGTACAGCCGGCTCCCCTTCACGCGCAAGCCGTAGCGATGCCAGGGACGGGCGGGATCGTCGAACCGGACCACGACGCGCGGCGTGCCGCCGGCGGCCGGGATCGCGCGCAACGTGGTGGTACCGGTCGAATCGCTCGACACGTAGTAGAGCGTACGCCCGTCGTCCGACCAATCGACCCGCCCCGCGCTGGTGCCCGGCACGAGCCGCCGCGTGGGCCCGCCCGCCACCGGGATCACCACCAGACCGTCACAGAAGCACGCCACGTACCGGCTGTCGGGCGACCAGGTCGCGCTGATCCCCGGTTGCGGCGCCACCGTGTCGGACCCGAGCACCAGGGACAGCAGCCTGGGCGCCGACCACCCCGTGGGGGTCCGGGCGATGAGGTGCAGCGCGGGCGACGTGTAGGTGTTCGTATGGACCAGCAGGTAGCGGCCGTCCGGCGACCATTCGGGAGTCCGCTGGTCGTCCGCCCCGGCGGTCACCTGAGCCGACGTCCCACCCTCCACGTTCGCCACGAACACCTGCCGCCGCCCGCCGCGGAAACTGTGATACGCAATCTGCAGCCCGTCCGGAGACCACGTGGCCCGGAAGTCGTCCATCGAGTCCCGCGTCAGCTGCTCCGGCTCGCCGCCGTCCAGGCGGACCCGGTACACCTGCTGCCGGCCCGAGCGGTTGGAATCGAACCCCAGCCAGCGACCGTCGGGTGAGACGGCGAATCCTTCGATCGTCTGGTTTCCCGCCGTCAGCGCCCGCGCCTGCGACACCGAGACCGGTCCCCTTCCCGGTGGGGGGATCGCGATCCACCACACGTTGGAGGTTTCCGTGAACAGCGAGTACGCGAGGCGCTTCCCATCCGCCGACGTGCTGATGCCGTGCGCATTGAGACCGGTCGTGAGTCGCACCGGCTCCGACGCGGGGGCACCGGACCGGCCCAGCGCGACGCGGTAGACCTCGCGTCCGCCGTCGCGGTTCGAGACGAAGAGCAGGACTCGTCCGGGCGCCCAGACGGGGCTGACGTTCAACGACCGATCGTCGGTCACGCGCACCGGCGTCCCGCCGTCGGCGGAGACGACCCAGATACTGCTCTCCGCGATGTTGCCCAGCACCTGCGAGGAGACGTACTGCACGTTGCCCGACACGAAGGCGATCCAGCGGCCGTCGGTGGACCACGAGAAGGAGTGCAGCTCCTTACCCGTCATGAGGAAGCGGCGCGCCGGGTTCTCCAGCGAGGCGACGAACAGGGAATCGTGCGACGCGTACACGAAATGGCCGCCGTCGGGCGCCACGGGTCCTGGGATCGGCGTGGCGCCGGTCGTGGCGACCACGAGCCGGGCCGGCCCGCCCAGCGCCGGGACGATCTCGATCCCTCGCCGCGACTGGAACAGCACCCGCTGGCCGTCGCGGGTCCAGTAGGGAAACCGCTCCGCCCCGGACGGCTCCCGCACGACGTGCAACGGCGCTCCCCCCTCGACCTGACGCACCTGCAGCCGGGTCTGCCCGACCGGCCCCGCGACGTAGGCGACGAACCGGCCGTCCGGTGACAGGGCCGGATCGATCTCGACGCCGGGGTCGATGGTGACCGGCCGGCGCCGGCCGAGCTGCGGCACCTCCGGAGACCCGCGTCGCGCGACCAGCATGCCGGCTCCCAGTAGCACACTCGCCCCGACCATGGTCAGGAGGACGAGCAGGATCGGGGACGGTGACGGGTTCAGACCCGCGAGTGGCCGCGTCGCGGTCGGCGTCGACCCCCGGCGCGTGACCAGGCGCTCGAGCTGGGCGAGCAGCTCGTCCGCCGTCTGCCAGCGGTCGGCGGGGCGCTTCGCCAGACAGCGCATCAGCACCACCGCGAACGCCGGCGAGACCCCGGAGCGCCGCGCCTCCACCGGCTCCGGCGCCCGCGTGACCTGGGCCGCCAGCGTCTCCTGGGGCGTGAGGCCGGTGAACGGGGGCCGCCCCGTCAGCAGCTCGTAGCCCAGCACCCCGACCGCGTACACGTCGGTCCGCTGATCGAGATGGGGATCCCCCGCCGCCTGCTCGGGCGCCATGTACGCCGGTGTGCCCAGCGTCACCCCGACCGCCGTCAGGTTGTCCGCCCCGGCCACCGCCTTCGCCACCCCGAAGTCGGTGACGAGGGCGTGGCGATCCGACAGCAGCACGTTGTCCGGCTTGATGTCGCGATGCACCACGCCGTGGGCGTGGGCGTGCGCGAGCGCGTCGGTGACCTGGATCAGCACCCGGAGCGCGTCGCGCACCGGGAGCTCGCCGCGACGGTCCAGCCGCTCCCGCAGCGACTCGCCCTTTACGTACGGCATGACGTAGTAGTAGAAGCCGTCGGCCTGACCGGAATCGAGCAGCGGCAGGATGTGCGGGTGCTGCAGCCGGGCGGCGACGTCGATCTCACGCCGGAACCGCTCGGCGCCGATGGTGGCCGCGACCTCCGCGCGCAGCACCTTCACGGCGACCTTGCGCCGGTGCTTCACGTCCTCGGCGAGATACACGGTCGCCATCCCGCCCGCCCCCAGCTCGCGCTCGACCGCGTAGCGGCCGGCGAGCGCCGCCGTGAGCCGGTCCAGCGTCGCGCTCACTTCGTGCGGCGCGCACCGGCGAGACGGTGACGGCGGTCCGCGTCGGATGCGGTCCTGTATCGAAGGGTCCCCATCGATACAGGAAAGTTAGAGGCTCCGCCCTCCCCGGCAGACGCGTTCGATGAACGCTGACCGCATCGTGACGTTCCTCGCCGTCGCCGAACCGGTGACCCCGGTCACCGCACGACCTGCGACGCTACTGCCCGCTCTGCGACCAGGGCGGGACGATGCCGTTGGTGCGCGCGTAGGCGATCATCTGCCCCAGATGCTCGTGCACGTGACTCTGCAGCAGCAGGCAGACGCCGCGAGTGGCCTTGTCGAGATCCGCATCGCGCATCGCCTGGATCGCCGCGCGCACGCTCGCGTTCGCCGCCTTCAACTGCGCGATGATCTGCGCCTTGTCGGTGGTCGAGCGCTCGAGGTCGTTCTCCCCCTGGGTCGCCGCGGGCACGCCGACCGCGGTCAGCATGTAGTGGTTCGAACCGGCGACATGCAGGAACACCTCGCTCACCGAGCGGACGCCCGCGCCCGGCCGCCACGTGAACTTGTCCTGCGGGATCGCCTCGGCGAGCTGAACGAGCTTGTCGGCCGCTTCGTCGAATTGCGCGAGGATCTCACCGCGCACACCGGCCGGCGCCTGCTGCGCGCGGAGCGGCGCTGCCGCGACGGCGAACGTGCTGGCGAGCGCCAGAATACCGAATCGGGTCATGGGATCTCTCAGGGTGATGGGGGTCCGGCTAGTATCGCCAGCTGAGCGTGTCCGCGCCCGCCGGATGGTTGCGGCGGATCTGATCGAGGATTCGCGGAATGAACATCTGCGGATAGCGCAGCCGGCTGAGCGCGTTGGGCCGCGTGTGGTCCCCGTTCCAGCAATGCTCCGCCCTCGGCTCGTAGTCCACTTCGGCGTCCGCCGGCGGATCGGCGCGCTTCAAGAACTCCTCGACCAGATACACCGCGTCGTTCAGGTGATAGTTGTCCGCCTCACCCACGTAGATGTGCAGCTTGCCCCGGACCTTCGGCCCCAGGGTGGCCCAGTCGCGGCGCAGGATGGCGCCGAGGTCGAAGTGCTCCCGCCAGTAGGCCGCCACCGCGTGATCGATCGTGCCGGTGCGCTTGTCCCAGATCGGCCGGGGATAGCCGTCGGCCCCGGCCGGGCCGTACACCGCCTGCCAGATGTCCCACTGCCCCCCGGAGCGGCCATGGGAGGCGAGCACGCGCTCGAGCTGGTTCATCTGGCCGAGTGTGACGTTCACATTGCCGAGCCAGTCGCGATGCCCCGGCCGCGGCACCCGCTTCCAGCGGCTCGGGAGCCAGTACGCGTTCGTGTCCGTGTAGATGTTCACGACGGTGTACTGCCGGAAGTCGATGGGGTCGGGGCACGCGATGAACGCGCCGTTGAAATCGTCCGGGTAGAAGAGCTGCACCGCCATCGCCTCCCAGCCGCCGGTCGAGCCGCCGTAGGTGATCCGCGCCCAGCCCTGCCCGATTCCCCGGAAGCGGCGTTCGATCTCGGGGATGAGCTCCCGCATGATCGCGTCGCCGTACGGCCCGTTGTTCTCGGAGTTCACGGCGTAGGAATCGTCGTAGTACGGCGTGGGATGCTGGATCTGCACCAGCAGCACGCGCGGAAAACCCGGGCCGGTCCAGTCCTGATAGAGCTGCCATGCCGCCTGCTGTTGAATCCGGTTGTATCCGGCCAGGCGGAACCGCTCCGACGAATCCGGCTTCAGGTCGGGGTCGGGCGGGGTCTCGCGCCAACCCTCGAAGGTCTCGGGGAAGTGCCCGTGATCGATGACGAGCGGATACCGGGCCTCGGGATGCTCGTCGAACCCGAACGGCAACAGCACGTGCGCGCCCAGAAACATGGGCCGGCCCCAGAAATCGCTCAGCAGCTTCGACTGAATCCGAATGTGGCGGACGTATTTCGTCTCCGCCGGATCGGGGATCGCGGGGATCTCCTGGTCCAGATCGATCGTGAACGCCTCGCTGCGCCGTGGATCGAACGTGATCCAGCGCGGCGTACTGTACAGGTTCCGCGGCTTGCGATTCCACTGCTGGCCCTCGCCGCGGTCCGGGGGCAGCTTCACCACACGGCCATCGGCGCGGTGGAACGTTTCGTACCGGTTCAGCAGCGCCTGCACCCGGTAGCGCCCCGCCGGGACCTCGCTCAGGCGGGCGAGCGGGAACCCCTCGGCGCGTCCATCCACCACCGCCACGCGACCGGCGGCCCACGCGTCCACGTCGCGCCCGAAGATCAGCTGGGTCTCGGAAATGTCGGAGATCTGCATCCGGGGCTCGGCCGTCGAATCCGTGGAGAGCATGAGCAACAGCCGCCCGTCGAGCGGCGCGGCGCTCTGCGCCGCCGGATACCGGACGAGAAACCGAGGACCCGTTCCCGGAACGGCAGCCCGCTGGGCCTCGAGCCGCGGCACCGCGAGGAGCAGCGCCCACAGGAGCCGCGAGCGACGCATCACAGATTCCAGCCCTGGCGGTACACCGGCCGTATGAACTCGGGTGGCACGGTCACGTTCTTCACCACACCGGTCGCCGGGTCGATGTCCAGCGCCCGCCCCAGTCGTACCGCGAGGCAGCCGAGCAGGACCATTTCGGTGAACGGGCCGGAGTAGGTGTCGAACGCCGAGCCGGCGCGTGGCCCGCCCTTGCAGGCGGTGATCCACTCGTCGTACACGCCCTTGGAGCGCGGGTACTTCTGCGGCACCGGATGGGCCGTGATCTCGGCCATCTTCGCCGCGTCGAGCAGCGTCGGGTCGTCGGCGTACGTCCCGGCCACGAGCTTCCCGCTCGAGCCGATCCACAGCTGTCCGCCGCCGTCGTCGGGCGGCCAGGCGGCGTCCTCCGCCACCTCGGGGGGGCGCGGCGGATAGAGCGCCCCGTCCTGCCACACCACCTGCAGATCGGGACGCGACCCCTTGGCCGGGAAGGTGTACGTGATGCGGGACGTCGCCGGCGCGGTCTCGGTGAAGCGCGGTGTGGATTCCGGCACGATGCGCGCGGGGTACCCGAGATCGAGCGACCAGAACGCGGCGTCCATGATGTGGCAGGCCATATCGCCCAGCGAGCCCGTGCCGAAATCCCACCAGCCGCGCCACTTGAACGGCGCATACGCCGGGTTGTACGGCCGTTCCGCCGCGGGCCCGAGCCACAGGTTCCAGTCGAGCGAATCGGGAACGAAGAACTCCTCGAGCGGCCGCTCGATGCCCTGGGGCCACCATGGGCGGTTGGTCCAGAAGTGCACCTCGCGCACCGTGCCGATCGCGCCCGCCTCCACCCATTCGCGGATCAGGCGCGTGTCGTCGTGGGCGTGGCCCTGGTTTCCCATCTGGGTCGCCACTTTCGCCGTGCGGGCCGCCTGCTCCAGTGCGCGCACCTCGCCCAGCGTACGCGCCAGCGGCTTCTGGATGAAGGCGTGCTTGCCGAGCTTCATCGCCAGCAGCCCGGCGGCGGCGTGCGAGTGGTCGGGGATCGAGACCGTGACGGCGTCGATGTTCTTGCCGTCCTTGTCGAGCATCTCGCGGTAGTCGCGGTAGCGCTTCGCCTTGGGGTAATGCTGAAACGCATCGAGCGCCAGCTTCCAGTCCACGTCGCACAGCGCGTAGATGTTTTCGGCGGCGACGCCGTCGATATCGCTGCGGCCTTTGCCGCCGCAGCCGATGCAGGCGATGTTGAGCTTGTCGCTGGGTGCCCTGAACCCGCGTCCCAGCACGTGGCGCGGCACGATGGTGAACGCGGCTCCCACCGCGACGTCGCCCACGAATCGCCTCCGCGAGATGCGCTTCTTGGACATGCTTTCCCCCTCTGTACGCCGTTCTCTTGACGAATCTCTCTCGACGCCTTCTCCCTATGGCTTCGCCGTCACGTCTTTCGGCCGGAACATCACCGCGAAGAAGACCAGAACGAGGGCGGCGAATCCCGCGGGCAGGAGCCAGAAGCTCTTCCACTGATCGAGCGTAAGGCTGGTCGCGCCGCCCAGGAACCGGTTGAAGACCTTGCCGGCCACCTGCGCCCCGATGAGCATGCCGGCGCCGTAGGTGACCAGGACCAGGAACCCCTGCGCCTGGCCCCGCACGGCCGGTGTCGACTTCTTGTCCACGTAGATCTGTCCGGTGACGAAGAAGAAATCGTAGCAGACGCCGTGGAGCAGAATGCCGATGACGATGAGACCGATGATCGCGTTGGGTGCCGCGATGGAAAACAGGCCGTACCGCAACACCCAGGCGGCCATGCCGACCATCAGCATGCGCTTGACGCCCAGGCGGAGAAACATGAGCGGCATCAGCAGCATGAACCCGGTTTCGGACACCTGCCCGAGCGTCTGGACCGCCGCGATCTTCGTGATGCCGGCGTTGCCCAGGAAGAGCTGCGTGAAGTTGTAGTACGCCGCCAGCGGGATGCACAGCAGGAACGAGGCCACGATGAACACGTAGAAGGAGCGATCCCCGAGCTGCGACAGGGCGTCGAGGCCGAGGATGCTGCGCAGCGACACCCGCTGCCCGGCGGCCGGCGGCGGGGTGTGAGGCAGGGTGAAGCTATAGAGACCAAGGAGGACACTGGCCGTGGCGGCGGTATAGACCGGCCACGCCGTGCCCTCCGCGACGACGCCCGTCAGGGGGCCTAACACGTAGCTGATGAACAACCCTGCGATGATCCACCCGATCGTGCCGAAGACCCGGATCAGCGGAAACTGCTTCTCCTGGGCCTGGATGTGATGGAACGCCAGACTGTTCGCGAGCCCGAGCGTCGGCATGTAGCACAGGTTGTAGACGAGCAACAGCAGGATGAACAGGGTGGGTGCACCGGTAAACCGCGGCACGGCGTACATCACCACGCCGCCAAGCAGGTGCAGGGTGCCCAGCACCTTCTCCGTCGCGAAATAGCGGTCGGCGACGAGTCCCAAGAAGAACGGCGCAACGATGGCCGCGATCGGGTTCACCGTATAGGGCCAGTAGGTGAGTTTCTCCATCCCGTGTTGGGTCATGTACACGGCGATGGTCGTGTACCAGGCGCCCCATATGAAGAACTGCAGGAACATCATCACCGACAGCTTCACACGAGTGGTCATCGTGGCGTCTCCACGTGGAGGTCCGTGAGCGCTTGCAGCCGAGGCCTGACAGCTGCTGGCGGATGGCTGACGGCTCTTACGGCAGCACCCGGATCCTGATGTTGCGGTAGGCGACCCAGTCGCCGTGATCCTGCAGCCCGATGTAGCCCTCGGGGTTGCGCCCGTAACGGGGATGCGGCGCGAACTTGCTGTTGCGCACCCGCACCTCCCAATCGGGGCTCCACAGCTCGTACTGCAGCAGCCGCACGCCGTTGAGCCAGTGCTCCACGTGGCGGCCGTTCACGAGAATGCGCGCCTCGTTCCACTCCCCCGCCGGCTTCACGATGCCCGCGGGGGCCTCGTACAGCCCGTAGTCCGCGCCGGCGGCCGTGAGCCGCGACTTGCCGTCGGGATGGCGCGCGTCGTCCAGAACCTGCATCTCGGGCGCGGTCCAGTACACGGCCTCGTCGTCCTCGCTCGCCCGGTAGAACACGCCGCTGTTGCCCCCGGGGGCGATCTTCCATTCGAGCGAGAGCTCGAAGTTCCCGAACTTCTGGGTGGTGAGGATGTCGCCGCCCTCGGCGGTGCGAGTCAGGGCGCCGTCCACCACCTGCCAGCCGGCCGGCATCGTGGTCTTTTTGTAGCCGCGCCAGCCGTCGGTGGTCCGGCCGTCGAACAGCAGCCGCCAACCGGCCGCCTGCTCGGCAGCACTGAGCATGTTCATAGTGGTGGTCGCACGTGGGGTCGGGAGGGATGCGTTCGAGCCGGAACGGGCCGACGACCCGCAGGCCCACAGCGTCAAAGGAAGCGCGGCATGGCGCAGCGCTAGACGGAGCATCGCGGCGTTCCTTTCGTGGTGAACTCGCCAAACCGGCTCGACCGGGCCAAGTTACGCCCGGACTCCATGCCCCGCCACGGCCCGGCACGCACCACCGGGACCGGAG
>DATDED010000311.1:0-6987 GCA_036523455.1 Gemmatimonadales bacterium | reverse complement strand
GCTCACCGTCGAGCCGCTGCTGCTGCGGCTGCCGCTGGTCCGCTGGCAGAACGAGGTCACCATCGGGGATGCGGCCGAGGTCTGGAAGGCGTGGTGCGCCAAGTGACCGCCAGGCCGATTCCCCTCGGGGCCACGGCTACGAAATCCGTCATCGTCACCCGCGACCTGACCGTCGCGCACTATCACCCCGGCCTCCCGGAAGCCTACGGCACGCCGATGATGATCTATCTGATGGAAGTGGCCGCGGGGGAGGCGATCGCGCCGTTCCTCCCCGAGGGGTGGGCGTCGGTGGGCGTCGGCGTCAGCGTGGAGCACCTGGCGGCGACCCCGATCGGCCGGACCGTCACCGCGACTGCCACCGTCACCGCGGTGGACGAGCGCACCGTCACCTTCGCCGTCACGGCGCACGACGGCATCGAGCCGATCGGCCGCGGGACCCACGTCCGGGCACCGATCGAGCTGGCCCGATTCAACACGCGACTGGCGGCGAAAGCCAATGGACCTCTCCGGTAAACTCTGTGTTGTCAGCGGTGCGACCGAAGGGATCGGCCGTGCCATCGCCTTTGCGCTGGGCCGCTCGCGCGCCGCCGTCGCGATCTGCGCCCGTACGGCGTCCGCGGTCGAGCAGACCGTGGCCGCGCTGCGGGAGGCCGGCATCGACGCGATCGGCCGCCCCTGTGACGTGTCGGATCCCGCGGCCGTCGTCGCGTTCGCCGGTTTCGTGGACCATGAGCGCGGCAACGCGGCAGTGCTCGTGAACAACGCCGGGGTCGGACGCTTCGCCCCGCTCGCGGAGCTCACGCTGGAGGACTGGGACCTGGTGATGGGAGTGAACGTGCGCTCGCTCTATCTCATGACGCGGGCGTTTCTCCCCGGCCTGGCGCAGACGGGCGCGAGCGCGATCGTGAACATCGCATCGCTCGCGGGAAAGAACGGGATCGAGGGCGGCACGGCGTACTGTGCCTCGAAGCACGCGGTGCTGGGGTTCTCCAAGGCGCTGATGCTCGAGGTCCGCAAGCGCGGCATCCGCGTGATCGCGGTGTGCCCCGGCTCGGTGTCCACGCCGTTCATGGACAAGCAATCGCGGCTGCGGCCGAACCGGGATCGCGTGCTGCAGGCCGACGATGTGGCCCAGGCCGTGGTCGGGGCGCTGACCCTGCCGGATCGCGCGATGTTGAGCGAGCTGGATCTGCGGCCGACGAACCCCTGAGACCTAGTCGACGATCCGGTTGCGGTAGATCATGAGCACGGCGAGCCCGTACACGCCGATGGCGATGAGCAACAGCCCGAAGGGACGGTCGCTGCCGAACTTGAGTACGCCGACCGCGGCATAGGCGATGCTTGCGAGGAAACCCAGCGCCAGCACTTCTTTCCGCCCCATCAGGATCCCGAACACGTATCCCCAGCTGAACCCCGTGAGCGCCAGCAGGGGAAGACCGAGTCGCAGGATATGTCCGGGATCGATGAGGTTCAGCCCGCCCGCGAACATGCAGAACAGGCCGGTCACCGTGTGGCCGGCCAGGTGCAGGGCCAGCGGGAGGGGCACGGTGTGATACCCGGCGCGGTGGAGCGGTGACGTCATGTCGCATTCACGGCGGTTGGAGACGTGGCTAAAATAACTCGCAGGCCAACCCCATGCGAGTGACGCGTACGTATCTCCAGTTGAGCGCCCCCGGCCAATTCCGGGCCGCCTTCGGCGACTTCCCGGATTTCCGGCTGGAGCGTGCCCCCCATCCCTCCCCTGCCCTCTATCGCCAGTGCTACCGGACGGTGGGCGAGGCGCATCGCTGGCGCGACCGGTGGGACTGGAGCGACGAAGAGATCCGTGCGCATCTCGCCGATCCGAGCATCACGTTCCACGTCGCCACCCGCGCCGGCGCGCTGGCCGGCTACTACGAGCTGCGCCGCGTGGCCGACGACGATTCGGTGGAGGTCGCCTACTTCGGCCTCGTACCGGAGGCGCTGGGGCGCGGGCTCGGCAAGCACCTGCTGTCGTGCGCCGTGCGCGACGCTTGGGCGTTGATCCCTCCACCCAAGCGCGTGTGGCTGCACACGTGTACGCTCGATCACCCCAATGCGTTGCCGAATTATCTCGCGCGGGGCTTCGTCCCTTATAAGACGGAACAGTACCAGGTAGATTCCGCCACATGAACTTCCAGTTCCATTTTTCCCGCAAGGCCAAGCTCATCACCGCCGCCGTCATCGCCGCGCCGATTCTCGCCTTCTCCATCTACACCTGGTCTGCGCTGAACTACAGCTATTCCGCCGGTGAGCGCGGACCGGGCTACGTGCAGAAGTTTTCGAGGAAAGGCTGGCTCTGCAAGACGTGGGAGGGCGAGCTCGCGCTGCTGCCGTTGCCCGGCACGTTCAGCCCGGAGCGGTTCGATTTCACCGTGCGCGACGACGTCATCGCCCAGTACATCAACGCCACCCTGGGCAAGCGGGTGGTGCTGACCTACCAGCAACACAAGGGAATTCCCACGACCTGCTTCGGGGAGACTGAGTACTTCGTGACCGCAGTCAAGGTGATCCCATGACGGCAAACAGCTACGGCGGCCGCGCGACCCTCGCCGCGGGCGAGCGCCGCTTCGAGATCTATCGCCTCGACGCCCTCGAGAAGCGCGGGCTGCCGGTGGCCCGGCTGCCGTTCTCGCTCAAGATCCTGCTGGAAAACCTGCTGCGGCGCGAGGATGGCCGCAGCGTGACCGCGGCCGACGTCGAGAAGCTCGCCCGCTGGGACCCGAAGAAGGCGCCGGACGAGGAAATCGCCTTCATGCCGGCGCGCGTCCTGTTGCAGGACTTCACCGGGGTCCCCGCGGTCGTGGATCTCGCCGCGATGCGCGACGCCATGGCGCAGATGGGTGGCGACCCGAAGAAGGTGAACCCCCTGCTGCCCGCCGAGCTGGTGATCGACCACTCGGTGATCGTGGACGAGTTCGGCACGAAGACTGCGTTCCATACGAACGCCGAGCTGGAATTCCAGCGCAACCGCGAGCGCTACGCCCTGCTGCGCTGGGC
The DNA here is from genome assembly GCA_036523455.1 of Gemmatimonadales bacterium. Lineage (GTDB taxonomy): Bacteria > Gemmatimonadota > Gemmatimonadetes > Gemmatimonadales > GWC2-71-9 > DASTHG01. The sequence goes on along the minus strand of DATDED010000311.1, from coordinate 3,969 downwards.
ACAGCAGACGTTCCAGGGGTTCCGCGTCGTCCCCCCCGACACGGGGATCGTGCATCAGGTGAACCTCGAGTACCTGGCCCGCGTGGTGTTCACGACCGAGGGCAAGACCCCGCAGGCATACCCCGACACGCTCGTCGGCACCGACTCCCACACCACGATGGTGAACGGCCTCGGCGTGCTCGGTTGGGGCGTTGGCGGAATCGAGGCGGAAGCGGCGATGCTCGGCCAGCCGGTGTCGATGCTGATCCCCCAGGTCGTCGGATTCCGGCTCACCGGGAAGCTCGCCGAGGGCGCCACCGCGACCGACCTCGTACTCACGGTCACCGAGATGCTGCGCAAGAAGGGCGTCGTAGGGAAATTCGTGGAGTTCTACGGACCGGGGATCGCCACGCTGCCGCTCGCCGACCGCGCCACGATCGGCAACATGGCGCCGGAGTACGGCGCGACGTGCGGCATTTTCCCGGTGGATGCAGAGACGCTGCGGTATCTGGAGCTCACCGGGCGTGCCAAGGAGCAGGTCGCGCTGGTCGAGGCCTACTGCAAGGAGCAGGGGCTGTTTCATTCGGCGGCCACACCCGACGCCGTGTACACCGACACCCTGTCACTCGACCTCGGCAGCGTGGAGCCGAGTCTCGCCGGGCCCCGCCGGCCGCAGGACCGGGTGAGCCTGGCCCAGGTGGGGAAGACCTTCCTCGCCGCATTGCCGACGCTCATGAAGCCGACCTCGCCGATCGCTCCACCTCCCGCCGCCAACGGCGGGCGCTGGGAGAGCGAAGGCGGCGGGACCGCGGTCGCGGTGGCGGCGCCGCCCACGCGCACGCACGTGGCTTTGAAGATCGAGGGCGAGGAGTGCCGCTTGCACCACGGCTCGGTCGTGATCGCCGCCATCACGAGCTGCACCAACACGTCGAATCCGTCGGTGATGATCGCCGCGGGCCTGCTCGCCCGGAAAGCGGTCGAAAAGGGTCTGACCAGCCGCCCGTGGGTGAAGACCAGCCTCGCGCCGGGCTCCAAGGTGGTGACCGACTACCTCGACCAGGCCGGGCTCACCCCCTACCTCGAGAAGCTCCGCTTCAATCTCGTGGGCTACGGCTGCACCACCTGCATCGGCAATTCCGGACCGCTCCCCGAGGCGGTGTCGGCGGCCGTCACCGAAGGCGAGCTCGTGGTGGCGGCGGTGCTCTCGGGCAACCGCAACTTCGAGGGGCGCATCCAGCAGGAAGTGCGCGCGAACTACCTCGCCTCCCCGCCGCTCGTCGTGGCCTACGCGCTCGCCGGCCGGATCGACATCGATCTGCAGCATGACCCGCTGGGCACCGGCAAGGACGGCAAGCCGGTCTTCCTGCGCGACATCTGGCCGACCACGCGTGAGGTGGACGAGGTGGTCCGCACTTCGATCAAGTCGGCGATGTTCCAGAAGTCCTATGGCGAGGTGTTCACCGGAGACGAGCGCTGGCGCGGGCTGCCCGTCCCCGCCGGGGATCGCTTCGCGTGGGAGCCCGACTCGACCTACATCCGTCGCGCGCCCTATTTCGACGGCATGCCGGCCGCCCCGGCGCCAATCCGCGACATCACCGGAGCACGCGTGCTCGCCGTACTGGGCGACTCGATCACCACCGACCACATCTCCCCCGCGGGGTCCATCAAGAAGACGAGCCCCGCCGGCCAGTACCTGGTGGGGCATGGCGTGCAGCCGATCGACTTCAATTCGTACGGGTCGCGTCGCGGTAACCACGAAGTGATGGCGCGCGGTACGTTCGCCAGCGTCCGCCTCAAGAATCTCCTCGCGCCGGGAACGGAAGGGCCCGTCACGCGGCACCTTCCCGACGGGCAGGAGATGACGATCTACGACGCCTCGGTGCAGTATCAGGCCGAGGGGACGCCGCTCGTGGTGCTCGCGGGCAAGGAATACGGCTCCGGCTCCTCGCGCGACTGGGCGGCGAAGGGTCCGCGGCTGCTCGGCGTCCGGGCCGTGATCGCCCAGAGCTACGAACGTATTCACCGCTCGAACCTGGTCGGGATGGGAATCCTGCCGCTGCAATTCCTGCCGGATCAGGGCGCGCAGGCGCTCGGACTCACGGGGGAGGAAGTGTTCGAGCTGAAGGGGCTGGCCGACGTGCTGGCCGAGGGATTCCCGCGCGGCAGGGAGCTCGCGGTCGGGGCCGTGAAGCCCGACGGGTCCCGTGTCGGGTTCCGCGTCACGGTCCGCATCGACACGCCGCAGGAGCTGCAGTACTACCGGCACGGGGGGATCCTGGAGTACGTGCTGCGCCAGCTCGCCGGCCAGCGCGCGTAGCTCGCACACCCCCCAACCCTCCGGCCGATTCAATGCGTCGGAAGTGCGGCCAGGCGCTCGCGAACCGCCGGACTCGCCGCGGCGAGCACGTCGCCCCACGTCCTCCGCCAGGATACTTCGAGTTCGGGCAATAGCTTGGGCGGCAGGGGCGTGCGCCCGGTGCCGTGTCCAACGCGCCGCAGCACCTCGCTCCCCCCCCGTTCGAGAACCGCCCGGAGCCGAGCCTGCTCCGAGGAATCCGGCGCCCCGACGACGCGCACCAATGTCGCGAAGTACGCCGTGCCCCCCGCCGCCAGCGCGAGCGCCCGCCCGGCGTCCGCCGACAGACCGGCAGGAGGCGTGAACCCCAGACGGGCGCAGGGCACTGCCCAGTTGTCAGTCTCATAGAGTCCCGCCGGGTTGGCGAGCCAGATCCACGCGTGGGCGACAGCCACCCGCGGCCCGCGCCCCTCGAAATGGGCGTGGTGCACGCCGGCGTGACTCAGGATGAAGCTCTCCTCGTCCACGGTGCCGGCGTGCGTGTGCCAGGCCCCGGCGGGGACGGGCAGCCGGGGTTGCGGCGCGGAGTCGGTCACCAGTGCGGCATAGGCCACACCCACGAGTGTCGGTCTGCCTCCGATGTCGGCGTATTCGAGCACCGGAGGGTGTGCCGGGTCGACGGTGCCGGTCAGCAGCAGGCCCTTGTTCACCCAATGGACGCCCATCCCGGGGAAATCGGGACCGACGGCGCGGTAGCCATCCTCGATCGCTGCCGCCTGATCCTGATAGCGCGCGGTTCCAGCGCGCGCCACCGACACGAGGTCCGTCTGGGCGGCGACCCGGCCGACCGCTATCCACCAGAGAAGACCCGGCACGACGGCGCGCACGCACTTCCGGTTCACCGGATCACCTCAACAGAGTCCTGCCCGTACGCCGCGAGCAGCTGGTGCAGCATGTCGTCCGAGAGTCCCTGCGGATAGCGCGCGAGGAGGGTGAGCCGCTGCCGGGTGCTCGTGCTGAGTGCGCCCGAGCCGATCGTGATGCCCGCCCCCGCTGCCGGAGTCGAGCCGATCCGCACCAACCTGAGCGGGACGACGATGAGTGCCCTGGAATCGCACACGATGAGCGTTGAGTCCCCCACGGCCACGAGCTCGGCCAGAAACCGGTGCCTCGGACCGGCCACGCGAAGCCGCAGATCGAGCGCGACTCCGCCGGGTTCCCTCGCCGGTGTGAACTCCTTCACGGTCGTCCCGAGGTTGCACGCCAGCGTGGTGCATACGAGGATCGAACCAGACAGCAAACGACGGAGCATGGATCACCTCACCGGTACGCGCGTAGCGAGAAAGCGACGCTCGAGCGTGTCCCGGACGACACGGTAGCGGGCGACCGCCCCGGCCAGCGCCGAGTCGCTCGGGACGAACGCCTGGCGGCTGCGCGGAGCGGCGAGCCAGCCGCGGCGGATCCATTCGATGTAATAGCCCTGCGACGCGAGGAAGAAGGTCCGCAGCGAATCCGGCGAAAGCGCGTCCGGACGCCATTCCGCGGTGAACCGTTGGCCCGCGGTGGTCTGGAGGTAGCGGCTGTCCGCGGAAGCGAGGCTGGCCAGGGCCGACGTGTCGGTCGTGCCTCTGGCGTCCAACACCCGGGCGAGCGCATGGCGGCGTACACCGGGGCGCCGCACGGCGAAACCCGCC
>DATDED010000310.1:0-3738 GCA_036523455.1 Gemmatimonadales bacterium | reverse complement strand
TTCGTGAAGGCGTTCTCGTGCGTCGGCAACGCGCGCATGGTGAACCCGCGGCTCGACGGCGGTCCGCCGACGATGTTCATCTGCGGCGACGACGGCGCGGCGAAGCAGGTGGTGAGCGAGATCCTCACGCGCTTCGGCTGGGAGACCGAGGACCTGGGCGCGGTCGAGGCCGCGCGCGCGATCGAGCCGCTGTGCATGCTCTGGTGCATCCCGGGCTTCCTGCGGAACGAGTGGACGCACGCGTTCAAGGTGCTGCACGCGTAGCGGGAGGAATCCGATCCGCAAATAGGCACCTACAAAGCCCCCCTACCCCGAGCGCCGCGCTGCAGGTCACGTGCACGTGCTGCGTCATCGGCGCGCTGTGTTGCCTGCCCTACGCGCCGTCGCTGATGCGGGCCGTCCGGACCGCGCCGCCGGTGGATCTCGTGTGGATGGCCTACCTCGGGGTGTTTCCGACCTCCGTCGCCTTCACGACGTGGGCCTATGCGCTGGCGCGCGGCACGGCAAGCCGCCTCGCCGCCACAGCCTACCTCGTGCCGCCGATCACGATCGTGATGAGCTGGCTGATCCTGGAAGAGGTGCCGAGGGCCGTCGCCATCCTCGGCGGCGCGCTGTGCGTGGCCGGGGTCGTGCTCGCCCGCCGGCGGCCAAGTTGAGAGCGTATCTTCGAAGTGTGCTCGCCTCCCTCGGTTGGCTGGAACGGCTCTCGTATTCCGCGGGTGACGACGAGGAGACCCGGCACCGCAAGACCCAGTTCACGATCGCCTCCATCCTGGTCATCCCGGCCGGACTGATCTGGGGCGCGCTGTATTTCGCGTATGGTGAGCGCACGGTCGCGGCGATCCCGGTCGGATACTCAGTGCTGACACTCCTGGATCTCCTCGTCTTGTCCCGCCTGCGCCGCTACCATTTGTTCCGGCAGACGCAGCAGCTCCTGATCCTGGTTCTGCCATTTGCCCTGCAGCTCGCCCTGGGAGGGTTCGTCGGATCCAGTCTGGTGATCCTGTGGTCGTTCATTGCCGTGCTGATGGCGCTCCTGTTCGGCGGCGTGCGGGAGACCGTCTGGTGGTTCATCGCGTATCTCTCGGCAATCGTCGCGGCCGCATTGCTGCAGCCCCAGCTGGCGATCGACAACCTCCTCCCGCGCTGGCTCATCCTCGCCTTCTTCGTGCTGAACGTCAGCACGGTCTCCTCGGTCGCCTTCGTCGTGCTGCGCTCCTTCGTCACGGATCGCCGGAGGCTCCGGGAGCTCGAGGTGGCCTACCTCAATCAGGAACTGATGCTGCGCCAGTCGGAGAAGCTGGCCACCCTGGGCACGCTCGCCGCGGGGGTCGCGCACGAGCTGAACAACCCCGCCGCGGCGACGCGCCGCGCCGCCCAGCAGCTCAGCGACGCGTTCGCCCGTCTCGAGGCCGCACACCTCCGCCTGAACCGGGTACCGCTCACGCCCGCCGCGCGAGAGCTGCTCCAGTCGCTCGAGCGGCAGGGGCGCGAGCGGGCGGTGCGTCCGATCGGCCTGGATGTGCTCGCGCGTTCCGACCATGAAACAGCCGTTGAGGAATGGCTCGAGGAGCGCGGCATCGAGGACCCCTGGCACCTGGCCCCGTCGCTGGTGGGTCAGGGGCTCGATCAGCCCGCCCTCACACGGCTTGCCGGCACCCTCGAGGGCGAAGCCCTCGCCGCCGCGCTCGTCTGGGCCGGAAGCGTGTTCTCCGTCCACTCGCTCCTGTACGAGATCGGACAGGGCTCGACGCGGGTCGCCGAGGTCGTCGGCGCCCTCAAGAGCTACTCCTACCTCGGGGAGGCGCCGGTGCAGTCGGTCGACCTGAAGGAAGGGCTCGACAACACGCTGGTGATCCTGCGCAACAAGCTCAAGGCCGGCATCACGGTCCATCGCGACTACGGCGCTGACGTGCCTCCGGTGCAGGCCTACGGCAGCGAGCTGAATCAGGTGTGGACCAATCTGCTCGACAACGCGGCCGATGCGATGGACGGCCGCGGCGAGATCACCATCCGCACACGCCGGCACGAGCGCTGGGCCGTCGTCGAGATCGAGGACAACGGGCCGGGGATCCCGGAGGAAATCCAGCCCAGGATCTTCGACCCCTTCTTCACCACCAAGGCGCCCGGAAAAGGGACGGGCCTGGGGCTTTCGACCAGCTACGCTATCGTTACCCAGAAGCACGCGGGCGAGATTCGCGTCACATCGCGGCCCGGCTTCACTTGCTTCACCGTGAAGCTGCCCATCGAGGGGCCGTCCACGGAGGCACAGCATGGCTAAGCCCGTCATCATGAGCGTCGACGACGACCCCGAGGTGCTCGGCGCGGTCGAGCGCGACCTGCGTCGGCATTTCCGGTCCGACTACCGGATCCTCGCGGTCAGCTCGGGTCCCCAGGCGCTGGAGACCACGCAGCAGCTCAAGGCGCGGGACGCGGCCGTCGCGCTGTTTCTCGTGGACGAGCGCATGCCGCAGATGACCGGCACCCAGTTCCTCACCGAGGCGCGCAAGCTGTATCCCGACGCCCGGAAGGTGCTGCTGACGGCTTATGCCGACACGGAGGCGGCGATCACGGGCATCAACGCCGTCGGCCTGGACCACTACCTGATGAAGCCGTGGGATCCGCCGGAGCAGCATCTGTATCCCGTGCTGGACGAGCTGCTGGCCGATTGGAGCGCGGGCTTCCGCGCGCCGTTCGAAGGAATCCGCGTCGCCGGCTCCCGCTGGTCGCCGCGGAGCTACGAGATCAAGGACTTCCTCTCCCGCAACCAGACCCCATACCGCTGGATCGATCTCGACGCGGACCCGGCGACGCGCGAGCTGGTCGAGACGATCACGCCGGGGCTCAAGCAGCTCCCCGTCGTCTTCTTCCCCGACGGGACGACGCTGGCCGCCCCGACGAGTCGCGAGCTGGCCGAGCGCATCGGTTTGCAGACCCAGGCGCGACAGCCGTTCTACGACCTCATCGTCGTCGGCGGGGGCCCGAGCGGCCTCGCGGCGGCCGTGTACGCGGCGTCCGAGGGGTTGCGGACGATCCTGCTCGAATTGGGCGCGACGGGCGGGCAGGCCGGCACCAGCTCGCAAATCGAGAACTATCTCGGCTTCCCGAGCGGCATCGCCGGAGCCGACCTGGCGCGTCGCGCCACCATCCAGGCCCGGCGGTTCGGCGCCGAGGTGGTGACACCGCGAGGCGTGGCCGCGATCCGGGTGGAAGACCCCTACCGCATCGTGGTCCTGGACGACGGCAGCGAGCTCCGGTGCTACGCCCTGTTGCTCGCGACCGGGATGATCGTGCGACGCCTCGATGTGCCGGGGGCCGACGCGCTCACCGGGGCGGGCGTGTACTACGGTGCCGCGGTCGCCGAGGCGACCGCCCATCGCGGCGCGGACGTGGTCGTGGTCGGTGGAGCGAATTCCGCGGGCCAGGCCGCCCTGCTGTTCGCGCGCTACGCCCGGAAGGTCACCATGCTGGTGCGCGGTGCGTCTCTCCAGGCGTCCATGTCGACCTATCTCATCGACCGCATCGCGGCCGCGGAGAGCATCGAGGTGCGGACACACACCTCCGTCCTCGGCGCATGCGGGACCGACCGGCTGGAGGCGGTCGATCTTCTCCACAGCGACACGGGTGAGCGCAGCAGGCTCCCGGCCACCGCCATGTTCGTCTTCATCGGCTCGGCGCCGCTGTCGGACATGGTGGCCGGCCTGGTGGAGCGTGACGATCTCGGCTTCATCATCACCG
>DATDED010000309.1:0-8951 GCA_036523455.1 Gemmatimonadales bacterium | reverse complement strand
CTGCCGGGATGGCGCGAGCAGGTCGAGGTGTACCACGGGACCGCCCCCCTGGTGCGGGCTACCGATATGCCGTTGCCCACCGCGCTGTTCACCGAGCTGCGCGACCGGGAAACCACCCGGCGCGTGGACGGCGTCATGGTGGCGCCGCTGAAGGACCGGGACGATTGGGACGTTGTCGGCGCCGTGGCCGTCCGCCCGGCCGCGACCGATCCGCTGTTCGCCGGCTGGAATCTCGTGTTGCTCGTCCTGCTCGCGCTCGCCGGCGCACTGGCGCTGAATGGCGGCCGCCGGGCCGTGGTCGCCTGCGGCGCCGTCGCCCTCCTGGTCGGGCTGGTCGCCCAGCGGGAAGCCGTGCAGGGGCGGGAGGACGCGACCGCCCGCTGGCTGAGCCAGACCGGCCTGCTGCTCGAGGAGGCGGCCGCGCGGTTTCCCGTGCGGGTCTGGCCTCCGCTCGATCGACTGGCACGCCTCGCCCCGCAGTCGGACCTCGCCGTAGCGGACAGCGGGCCGACCGACGTGCGCCGTGTGACCGTCGCGGGCGTGCCCCGGGCGGAAATCCGCGTGCGACTTGGCTTCGACCGGTGGGTGGTGCTGCGGGACTTCGCCGGGGACAATGACGGCGGCTGGCTCGTGCTCACGCTCGCGCTCGCCGCCATCGGGCAGCTCGGGGCGCTGCTGCTCGGATGGATCGAGCGGTCACGGGCCCGCCCGCGGGCGCTGCGGGAGACGCTGGCCGCCTGGGGGTTCCTCGCCCCCGCGACGCTGCATCTCGTGGCGTTCTCGTTCGGTCCGATGTTCTTCGCGCTGTACCTCGCGTTGCACCGCTGGAGTCCCATTGAGCCGGCCCGCCCCTTCGTGGGGCTCGCGAACTTCGTGACGGTGGTGCGCGATCCGCTCGTGTGGATTTCGCTCCGGAACACGTTGCTCTATACGCTGCACGTGCCGGTCGCCATGGCCATCGCGCTGGGCATGGCCCTGCTGCTGCGCCGCCATTCGGGTGCCACGCGCCTGGTGCGCACGGTGTTCTTCCTGCCCTACGTTTCGTCCGCCGTGGCGATCGCGCTGGTCTGGCAGTGGATGTACCACCCGGACTTCGGCCTGCTGAACTATGTCGTCGGGCTGGTCGGCATCCGGCCGGTCGACTGGCTGGGCAACCCGCGCACCGCGCTGCTCGCCGTCATGCTCGTCTCGATCTGGGTGCAGGTCGGCTACCAGATGGTCGTGTTCCAGGCCGGACTGCAGGGCATCCCGCGGGACTACCTCGATGCGGCGCGGGTGGACGGCGCCAACGCCTGGCGGCGCTTCTGGCGGGTCACGTTCCCCTTGCTCCGGCCCGTCACGCTGTTCGTGCTCGTGACCGGGGTCATCACGTCGTTCCAGGTGTTCACGCTGGTGTACGTGCTCACCGACGGCGGACCGCTGCACGCGACCGACGTCCTGGTCTATCGCATCTACCAGCTGGCGTGGGAATTCCTGCAGTTCGGGCCGGCGAGCGCCCTGGCGCTGTTGCTGTTCGCGCTGCTGTTCGTCGCCACCTGGGTGCAGTTCCGGCTGCTCGGCAAGCAGGTCCAGTATGCCTGACGCGTCTGCAGCAAACGTCATGCGGAAGCGGAAGCTCCGGTGGGGCCGGTGGTCGCGCCTCTTTCTGGTCGGCATTGTCGCGGTGACGATGGCGCTGCCCTTCCTCTACATGCTCACGACGTCGCTCATGGATGAATTCCAGGTGATGCGCTACCCGCCGGCGATCCTGCCCGCGCACCCGAAATTCGACAACTACGGCTCGGCCCTCACGGCGCTGCCGTTCTGGCGTTTCTTCGTGAACTCCGCCTTCGTCTCGATCGTCGTCGTGACGGGGCAGGTGCTCACCAGCGCCGCCGCGGCGTATGCGTTCGCCCGCCTCCGGTTTCCGGGCCGCGACCGCATCTTCCTGCTGTTTCTCGCCGTCCTGATGGTCCCCGCCGTCGTGCTCCTCATTCCCCGGTTTCTCATCGTCAACACGCTCGGCTGGGTGGACAGCTACGCGGGCCTGATCACGACCGAGCTGGTCACGGTGTGGGGGATCTTCCTGCTGCGGCAATTCTTCCAGACGCTGCCGCGGGAGCTGGAGGACGCGGCCCGGCTCGACGGCGCAGGGGAGTGGCAGATCTTCTGGAAGGTCGTGCTGCCGTTGTCGCGTCCCGCCCTGGCCACCCTGGCGGTGTTCGGCCTGGTGGACCAGTGGAAGAGTTTCCTCTGGCCGCTGGTCGTCACGCGCTCGGTGCGCATGCAGGTGGTGGAGGTCGGGATCGCGTCGTTCCACGGCATCTACTACACGAACTGGCCGTATCAAATGGCCGCGGCGGTGACGGCGGTGGTGCCGCTCGTGGTGTTGTTCTTCATCGCCCAGCGGTACTTCGTCAAAGGCATCCAGCTCACCGGCCTGAAGTAACCGGCCCGTCGTAACTGCGCTTCCGGGCATGTCTTGGCGTCGAATGTGAGGTTTTCTTCATCTAGCCACGGCACTGTCCTTCACTCAGCGAGGCCTAATCTCAGTCCGGATTTGGGCGCGCGGGTGCTTCCGGTGCATGGTGGTGTCCGGCGGTGCCGGTGCCAGCCGCCCGGGTCCAGATCGCCCAGGCTCCGGTGGCCAGGACCAGCACCGCCAGAACGCGCCTGCGCCACATGCTCGTCATCACGAGGCGTCGCAGGCCGAGCGCGGCGACGCTGAGGGCAGGGAGCGTGCCTGCGCCGAACGCGATCATGGCGAGCGCGCCGCGCGCGGGATCGGCGAGCGCGACGGGGATGCTGAGCGCCGAGTAGACGAGCCCGCACGGCAGGAAGCCGTTCGCGACTCCGAAGGCCGCCTGGGCGGCGGGGGAGGGGGTGCCTGCGGCGCGGCCGGCCGCGCTCGTCAGACCGCGCGGGATGAGGCGAGGTTCGGGGACCAGTCCGGCGAGGGCGAGGGCGAACCACAGCAGCAGTCCCGCCGCGACGGCGGCCGGCACCCAGGGCGGCCCCGGAAGGAGACGCCCCGCGGCGCCGGCGATGGCGCCGAGCAGTGCGTAGGTGCCGATGCGTCCGGCGTGCCAGGCGGGCAGACCGCGCGGCACGCGAGTGCAGGAGGCGGCGAAGGCGCCGCACATGGCGACACAATGCACGCTGCCGAGCAAGCCGGTGAGAAACGCAGCACCGAGGAGGTACACGACGTCATGGAATATACCGGGGTGAGGAACGGGGACGAGCCTCGCTACGACAACCGGATCGTCAAGATGTTTGTCACCGCGACCGTCGTGTGGGCGGTCGTGGGCATGCTCGTCGGCGTCTGGATCGCGCTGGAGCTCGCGTGGTGGCCCGCGAACCTTGGGTTGTCGTTCACGACCTTCGGGCGATTGCGCCCGCTGCACACCAACGCCGTGATCTTCGCGTTCGCGGGGAACGTCTGCTTCTTCGGCATCTACCACTCGATGCAGCGGCTCCTCAAGACGCGGATGTACAGCGACCTGCTCTCGCGGCTCCACTTCTGGGGCTGGCAGCTCGTCATCGTGTGCGCCGCGATCACCCTGCCGCTCGGGCTTACCCAGTCGAAAGAGTATGCCGAGCTGATCTGGCCGATCGATGTCCTGGTCACCGTCGTCTGGGTGATCTTCGCCGTCAACTTCTTCGGCACGATCGCCATCCGCAAAACGCAGCACCTGTATGTCGCCATCTGGTTCTACATGTCGTTCGTGATCGCGATCGCCGTGCTGCACATCGTGAACAGCCTCGCCGTCCCGGCGACGTGGCTGCGCTCCTACCCGGTGTATGCGGGACTCACCGACGCGCTGGTGCAATGGTGGTACGGGCACAACGCGGTGGGGTTCTTCCTCACCACCCCGTTCCTGGGGCTCATGTATTACTATCTGCCGCGCATCTCCGGGCGGCCGATCTTCAGCTATCGCCTCTCCATCGTGCATTTCTGGGCGCTGATCTTTCTCTACATCTGGGCCGGACCGCACCACCTCCTGTTCTCGGCGCTGCCCGAGTGGGCGCAGACGCTCGGCATGGTCTTCAGCATCATGCTGCTCGCGCCGTCGTGGGGAGGCATGCTGAACGGCCTGCTGACCCTGCGCGGCGCCTGGGACCGCGTCCGCACCGATCCCATTCTCAAGTTCCTCGTCGTCGCCGTGAGCTTCTACGGGATGAGCACGTTCGAGGGGCCGATGATGTCCATCCGCACGGTGAACAGCCTCTCGCACAATACCAACTGGACGATCGGCCACGTGCACTCGGGGGCGCTGGGGTGGGTCGGGATGATCTCCTTCGGCGTGCTCTACTGGGTGATTCCCAGGGTGTGGAACCGCCGGCTGGCGCATCCCGGTTGGCCCGCGATTCACTTCTGGCTCGCGACGATCGGCATCGTCCTGTACACGGTGTCGATGTGGGCGGCGGGACTCACCGAGGGACTGGAATGGCGGGCCTTCGACGACGCCGGCCAGCTCCGCTATCCGAATTTCGTGGACATCGTCCACCAACTCGCGCCGTTCTACTGGCTGCGCCTCGCGGGTGGACTTCTCTACTTCACCGGGGCCATCATGCTGGCCGTGAACTTCTTCAAGACCGTCACCGGGCGGAGCGTCGAGCCGGCGACGGAAGCGCCGGCGGCGGCCGGAGCAGAAGGGGGAGCGGTGTCATGAACGAGACCGGCGGACGCGGCTACACCGCGCTGCACCGCGCGCTGGAGGGCAAGGGCGCGCTGTTCGCGATCCTCGCGACCGTGGTGATCCTGATCGGCGGCATGGTCGAGATCATTCCGATGTTCTCGACCCGCACCGGCCCGGAGACCCTGGCGGGCGTGACGCCGTATTCGGCGCTCGAGGTCGCGGGTCGCGACATCTACATCCGGGAAGGGTGCTATACCTGCCATTCCCAGATGATCCGGCCGCTGCGCGCCGAAGTGCTGCGCTACGGCGAGTGGACCCGGGCGGGCGAGTACGCCTACGACCATCCCTTCCTGCTCGGCTCGCGCCGTGCCGGACCCGACCTGCAGCGGGTCGGGGGCAAGTATCCCGATGCCTGGCATTTCGAGCACATGCGCGATCCGCGCAGCACGTCGCCGGGGAGCATCATGCCGCCTTACCCCTGGCTCTACGACCGGCGCTACGACCCGGCCGACATCCAGGCGTCGCTGCGGGCGCTGCGTCGCGTGGGGGTGCCCTACGGCGAGGCGGACATCGCGGCCGCGCCGGCCGCGATGCAGCAGCAGGCGGAAGCGATCGTCGCCCGGCTCGGGCAGTCCGGCATCACCACGACGGCGGATCGGGAGATCGTGGCGTTGATCGCCTACCTGCAGCGCCTGGGCACGGACGGCCGGGCGGCGATCGAAGCGGGGCGGTCACGATGAACCCGCTCCTCGACGCCGCCGCGGGCAGCGTCACGCTCGGCTGGGTCCTGGGCGTGACGACGCTGATCTTTCTCGGCGGCTTCGTCTTCTGGGTCTGGTGGGCCTGGGCGGGCCGCAACAAGGCGCGCTGGGATGCGGACAGTCGTCTCCCATTCGACGACGGAGGAGAGTCGTGAGCAAGGAACCCACACGCGATCGCGTCCTGGGCCACGCCGCCGAAGCGGACGGGATCGAGGAATACGACAACCGGATGCCCAACTGGTGGCTGGGCCTGTTCTACGCCACCATCGTCTGGGCGGTGGCGTACGGCGTGCATTACCACTTCATCGCGCACCGCTCCCAGGTCAAACAGCTCGCGGCGGAGATGGCCGCCGCCGACCGGCGCTGGCCGCAACAGGCCGCGGCGGCCGCGGACACGACCCTCACGATGACCCACGAGGCCGTGGAAGCGGGCGAAGCGATCTTCAAGGCCAACTGCGTCTCCTGCCACGGGGACGATATGCGCGGGAAGATCGGTCCCAACCTGCTCGACACCGTCTGGATTCACGGCGGCCGGCCCCAGGACATCCTGCACACGATCACCGCCGGCGTGCCCGACAAGGGGATGATCACCTGGGGTCCGATTCTCGGGCCCGAGAAGGTCGCCCAGGTGGCCGCGTACGTCGTGCAGAAGAACCGCGAGGCGACCGGGGGGAAGGACGAAGAGCACGGTCACGACCGTGAGGAGGAGCATCACTGAGCATGCTGGGGTTCGTCGAGCGGAAGTGGATCTACGAGCAGGGCGTCACGGGGCCGTGGCAGCGGTTGCGCAAGGCGACCTTCGCCGCGCTGCACCTCATCCTGTTCGTGACCCCGTGGATCATCGTGCACGGCAACCCCGCGCTGCGCGTCGATCTGCCGGGTCGCCGGTTGTACGCGTTCGGCGCCATCTTCACCGCGTCGGACACGGTGTTCGTGCTCCTGCTGCTGCTGTTCCTGGCATTCGCCCTGTTCTTCTTCACGTCGCTGTTCGGCCGGCTGTGGTGCGGATTCGCCTGCCCGCAGACGGTCTTCCTCGACACCTGGATCCGGCCGCTAGATGAGTGGATCGAGGGCGACTGGGTCCGGCGGCGGAACCGGGACCAGGCGGGATGGAGCCTCGACCGGGTCGGGCGCAAGAGCCTCAAGTGGACGCTGTTTCTCGCGATCGCCTTCGCCGTGTCGATGTCGTTCGGCAGCTACTTCGCCGGCGCGCGGGAGCTGTGGAGTGGTCGCGGCAGCACGCTCGAATACGCCATCGTCGGCGTCTTCACCGCCATCTGGTTCCTGGACCTCGCCTGGTTCCGGGAGCAGTTCTGCAACTATCTCTGTCCCTACGCCCGCTTCCAGAGCGCCCTCACCGACGCCGACACGCTGCTGGTCCACTACGATACCGCTCGGGGCGAGCCGCGCGGCGGTGAGGACGCGAAGACCGCCGGCCGCTGCATCGAATGCGGCAAGTGCGTGTTCGTCTGTCCTCAGGGGATCGACATCCGCAACGGTTTTCAGCTGGAGTGTATCGCCTGTGCCCGCTGTATCGACGCCTGCGACATCGTCATGGAGAAGCTGGGGCACCGGACCCTGATCCAGTGGACCTCGGTCGCGCGCGCCCGGGGCGCGCGGCGCCGCCTCCGGCCGCGCACCGTGCTGTACGCCGGCATCCTGAGCGGCCTCGCGGCCGCGGCCGTGCTCCTCATGGTCGCCCGGGCGCCGTTCGACGCGGCCGTGCAGCGCGCTCCGGGCTCGCTCTTCACCCTGGACCCCGACGGCTACGTGCGGAATACCTACCTCCTGCGGGTGACCAACAAGCTGGCGTCCCCCGATCCGGTATCGTTCCACGTCCGCGTCGAAGGCGTCCCGCCGGAGGACGTCATCGTGGGCGATCTCTCGCTCGCGACCACGGAGAGCCGCACCGTGCCGCTCGTCATCCGGATGAAAGCGCGCCCCGACCTGCCGCGCACGATTCCCATCCAGGTCCATGTGGCGTCGCCGTCCGGGGACATGGCCCTGGACGCCACGTTCAAAACGGAGGGTCACCTTGGAACCTGAGCGCAGCAGCCGCCGCGCGCGCCGTTGGCCCTGGGCGATCGGGCTCGGCCTCGCCTTCGTCGTCCTGGTGAATGCGGTGTTCGCCTACCTGGCCGTTCGCGGTGCCGATCACGTCGTCGATTCCTACCGCACCGAGCCCCGCTAGCGCCGTCGCGCGCTGCCCGCACTGCGGCACGGCGGTGGAAGGCCCCACCGACGCGTTCTGCTGCACCGGGTGCGAGATGGCGGCCGCCATCATCCGCGGCGCGGGTCTGGAGCGCTACTACGCGGAGCGCACCGCGTTCGCCCCGCGCCCCGAGCCCGCCCACGCCGGTGACTGGGCCGCCGTGCCGGTGACCAGCGACGAGCGCGGCCTCTGCGAAGCCCGTCTGGTGATCGACGGATTGCGCTGCGCGTCCTGTGTCTGGGTCACTGAGCGGGTGCTCGCGCGCACGCCCGGGGTCGCCCGGGCGTGCGTCAGCTATGCGACGGGACGCGCCAGCCTGCGCTGGAACCCGGCGCAGGTCGATCTGCCCACGCTCGCGCGGCGCATCGCGGCCCTGGGCTACCGCCCGCGACCCCTCGCGGTCGCGACCGCCCCCGACCGAGGACTGATGCTGCGGGCCGGCCTCGCGCTGATCGCCACGATCGCCGTCATGGGCTTGTACGAGGGACTGTACGCGGGCTGGTGGTACGACGCCATGCAGCCGGCCTACGCCGCGCTGTTCCGCTGGACGAGCCTCGCCCTGGCGACCCCGGTGACGCTGTGGTGCGCCGAGCCGTTCTTTGCCGGCGCCTGGAGCGGCCTGCGCAATCGCGTGTTGCACATGGATCTCCCGATCGCGCTGGGCGTGCTCATCCTCTACGTCCACGGCATCGTCGCCACGCTGCTGGAGCAGGACGCCTACCTCGATTCCCTCACCATGCTCGTGGCGCTGCTGCTCGTGGGACGCGTGCTGGAATCGCGCGGCCGGCGTCGCACCACCGAAGCGGCCGCCGCGCTCGTGGGCAGTGTGCCGCGTACGGCACGACGCGTGGAGGACGGGGCCACCGGCCGGATCCGCGCGGTCCCGGTGTCCGAGATTCGCCCCGGGGACCTCGTCGATGTGGCGGCAGGCGAGGAGCTGCCCGTCGACGGCGTCGTGCGCGAGGGGACGGGTCAGGTCCGCATGGCCCTCGTCACGGGCGAGGCGGCTCCCGTTCCGGTCGCTCCCGGAGATCGCGTGCTCGCCGGGACGCTGCTCGCCGACGGCGCGCTGACCGTGGCAGTAGAAGCGGTCGGCGTCGGCACCGTGGTGCACCGGATGGCCGCTCAGCTGCAGCTGGCGCAAGATCGCACCATGACGCCCACGTCGGCCGATCGCATCGCGCCCTGGTTCACCGCGGCGACGCTGCTCGTGGCCGCCGCCACGCTGGCCGGCTGGTGGATCGTGGGCGGCGCGGCGCTGGCCGTGCCGCGGACCGTCGCGGTGCTCGTCGTCGCCTGCCCGTGCGCGCTGGCGCTGGCGCAACCGTTGACCGCGGCCGCGGGGCTCGCCGCCGCCGC
>DATDED010000308.1:0-5904 GCA_036523455.1 Gemmatimonadales bacterium | reverse complement strand
ATCTCCTCGCGCGTCTTTTTCGGATACAACTTCCCCACGAGGTTCCAGAACCCGGCGAAGCGCATCGACCGCTTGAGCCGCAGCGACTCCTCCCACATCGAGCGGAACTCGGCTTCCCGCCATCCGGCCGGCGCAAAGAAGGCCGTCCCCTCGGGCGGCGCGAAGCGGAACGGCGCCCCGCGCTCCACCGATTTGCCCCAGGTGCGTGCCATCAGCTTGAGCAGCCGCGGGCTGGCGAGGTCCGTCAGCCACCAGGAGACCGGAGGGCAGTCGCGCAGATCGCGGGCGAGCTCCGCGACCTGGTCGGACTGCAGGTAGATCAGCAGTCCCTCGGTGATGGCGAGCGCCGGACCGGGACCGGCCGCGACCTGCCGCAATACGGCTGTGCGCTGCGCGGCATCCGACAAGTCCGCGGGCAGCCATTCCAGCGCGCACCGCGGCGTCTCCCCGGACAGCGCGTCGCGCTTGTAGCTCTGGATGGCCGGGAGATCGACGTCGAGCCAGCGCAACGCGCGGGGCAGGTCCAGGCGATACGCCCGGGCGTCGAGCCCCGCCGCAAGATTCACCACGGTCCGGACCCGATCGCGAGCGATGGCCCGCAGCAGGATCTCGTCCATCACCGCGGTGCGCACGATCATCGGCCAGTCCCACGACCGGCCCCGCGGCATGGCCCGGACGATCGCCTCGCCGCGCTCGCCCGCGAGACGCCGGGCGTAGGGGTCGCGGAACAGAGCGTCGGAACGCTCCGACTCCATGGCGCGGTACACAGCGACCCAATGGGCGGTGTCGGAGACGTGCGAGATCTCATGGGTGTCGGACATGCGGCAAACCTAGCATCGGGATGACAGACCGCGAAGGCGTAGCCGTCGGGCGCGCCCGGCGATATCGTATCGCCCCATGACTCGACCTGCACCGCGGTCCCTGCCTCGCGCACTGCTCCTGCCGGCACTGATCCCCACTGTGGCCTGCGCCGCGCTTTCCGCCCAGGCCACCACCAGGACCCTCACAGCCGGGGATCTGGTGTACCGCCTGCGGGCGGTGTCCGATCCGCAGCTCTCCCCGGACGGCAACTGGGTCGCGTATACCGTCACCACCACCGACTCGGCCAAGAACCGACGCGACGCCGATGTCTGGATGACGAGCTGGGACGGGACGCAGACCCTGCGGCTGACCGCCACTCCCGAGCGGGAGACGACGCCGCGCTGGAGTCCCGATGGACGCTACCTCGCCTTCCTCTCGGGACGGGAGGACGGGCACGGCAACCAGGTGTGGCTGCTCGACCGGCGCGGCGGCGAGGCCCAGCGTCTGACGACGCTCAAGGGCGGCGTGGACGCTATGGCGTGGGCCCCGGATGCCAAGCGGCTGGTCCTCGTGGCGACGGTGGACCTCGACTCGACGAAGGCCGACACCACGAAGAAACGGCCCATCGTCATCGACCGCTATCACTACAAGCAGGATGTCGCCGGGTATCTCACGACCGAGCGCAGCCACCTGCTGCTCGTCGACGTCGCCACGAAGCGGGTCGACACCCTCACCTCCGGCAGCGCCGACGATGCCAATCCCAGCTGGTCACCCGATGGGACCCGCCTCGCCTTCGTGCGTACGCCGCCCCCTGAGCCGGGCACCGGCGATGAGTCGGACGTGTGGGTGGTGGAGGCGCGGCGCGGGGCGGAGCCGCGGGCGCTCACCGCGTTCGCCGGGCCGGACGAGGGTCCGCTCGCCTGGAGCCCGGACGGCTCGTGGGTCGCCTTCTTCCGGACCGACGAACCGAAGTACGCCGCCTATCAGCTCCAGAAGCTCGCGATCGTGCGGGCCGACGGCTCGGCGCCGGCGCGCATCCTCACCGCCGCGTTCGACCGGCCGGTCGACGCGCCCACGTTCGCCGTCGACGGCCGCTCGGTCCTGGTCCTCGCCGACGACGACCGCGTCACCTCGCTCACGCGCGTGCGCATCCCCGACGGGCGGGTGGAGCGCGTGGATCAGGGGAAACACGTGGTGCTGCGGTACTCGGCGGGCACCCTGGCCGGTGCGCGGGTCGCGCTGTTGCTCAGCACGCCGGATCGGCCGGCCGAGGTCTTCGCCAGCGAGGGGGCACAGGTACGCCAGCTGTCGCACCAGAACGACTCCCTGCTCGCCACGGTGCGCGTGTCACCGACCGAGGATTTCGTTTCGCACAGCGCCGACGGCACCGAAGTGCACGGCGTGCTCGTCCGTCCGGCGGGAGCGGCGGCCGGGACTCGGCTGCCGTTGATCCTGTGGATCCACGGCGGGCCGAACAGCCAGGACGACTATTCGTTCAGCCAGAATCGCCAGCTCTTCGCGGCCAACGGCTACGCCGAGCTGTCGGTGAACTACCGGGGTAGCGACGGGCGCGGGGCGGCGTTTCAGCGGGCCATCTTCGCCGACTGGGGCCACCACGAAGTCGAGGATCTGCTGGGCGCGGTGGACGAAGCGGTGCGTTCCGGGATCGCCGATCCCGATCGCCTGGGGATCGGCGGGTGGAGCTACGGCGGAATCCTCACCGACTACACGATCGCCACGACGACCCGCTTCAAGGCGGCCATCAGCGGCGCCGGCAGCGCCCTGCAGCTCGCGACCTACGGCACCGACCAGTACATCACCCAGTACGAGCTGGAGCTGGGGCCGCCGTGGCAGTCCCGGGATCTGTGGATGAAGCTCTCCTATCCCTTCTTCAGTGCGGACCGCATCAAGACTCCCACGCTGTTCATGGGGGGCCAGGCCGATTTCAACGTCCCCATCATCGGCGGGGAGCAGATGTACCAGGCGCTGCGGGAGCTGGGCGTGCCGACGCAGCTCGTCGTCTACCCGGGCCAGTACCACGGGCTGACCGATCCGTTGTTTCTCAAGGATCGACTCGACCGCTGGGTGGCGTGGTTCGACCGGTACCTGAAGAGCCAGCCAACGAAATAGGGCCCGACCGCGAGGCGGCCGGGCCCTGTAGGGTCCTGCAACGCGCAATCAGTGCTCGCGCACGGGTTGCGGCGGTGCGACGGCGCCCTGCGGCAGCGCCCCCGTCAGCGTACGCAGGTACGTTACGATCGACTGCACCTGCGCCGCCGTCAGGTCGCGGCCGAGCTGGTAGTGCCCCATCATCCGGACGGCGTCCTCGAGCGAGGCCGTGCCGCCGTTGTGGAAGTAGGGCCCGGTCATCGCGATGTTGCGCAGCGACGGCACCTTGAACATCATCGAGTCCGCCGTCTGGTGGGTCACGACGACACGGCCCGGATCGGAGCGGTCGGGCCAGGGTGTCACGAGTCCCGCCTTCTGGTACATCTGGCCGCCGAGATACGCGCCGTTGTGGCAGCTCACGCACCCGGCCTCGACGAAGTCGGTGAACCCTTGCTTCTCGGGCGCTGTCAGGGCGTTTTGGTCTCCCTTGAGGAGCGCGTCCCAGCGCGACGGCGTCACGAGCTGACGCTCGAAGGCGCCGATCGCCCGGCCCACATTGTCGTAGGTCACCGGGTTCGCCTCACCCGGGAACGCGCGGGCGAACGCGTCGCGGTACGCCGGGATCGCCGCGAGCTCGAGCAGCAGGGCGCGGTCGCTCGGCATCGCCATCTCGACCGGATTGAGGATCGGCCCCTTGGCCTGTTCCTCGACGTTCCGGGCACGGCCGTCCCAGAACTGCGCGAAGTGTCCGGCGGCGTTGTACACCGTGGGCGAGTTGCGCTTGCCCAGCTGGCCTTGCTCACCAGTGCTCACCACCGCGTGGTCCACGCCGTAGTGCGCGAGATTGTGACAGCTGTTGCACGACAGATCGTGATCCCGCGAGAGTCGGGTCTCGTGGAACAGCATGCGGCCGAGGTCCACCTTGGCCTGGGTGATTGGATTGTCCGTCGTCGCCATCGAATCGGGTAGCGGCGCGAATTGCGCGAGCTGCGTCGAGTCGAGGCGAACGGCGGACGCTTCTGGTGCGCGTGATCGGCAGGCGGCGACGGCCAACACCATGAGCGCCGCGGCCGAAATACAGGTCTTCATGTTCGAGGCCTCCGCGAAGATTCGTTGCGATCGCCCGCAATCTCGTGAGGATGCGGTGAAATGACCGTGAATCACCGTCGAAGAGCCCTCGCAGGCCCGTCTACTGGACGCCTGACTCCGCGTGGCTCCGGAGATTGTCGGTGATGCGCCGGGTGGCCCGGGCGGACCAGCGCTTCATGATCGCGTGGCAGGCCGACAGGAGGATCAGCCTCGCGGTGGACGCGGGCCCGGGCCAGGGCGTGCGTCCCACGAGGCGGGCGCACGACCGGTAGTAGCGGTCGGTGAAGAGCAGCATCAGGGCGCCGGACCCGCGCGCCGGGCTCACCGCCCGGAACGGCAGCGCCCGCATCATCCGCTCGTAGGCGGGAGCGAGGGTGAGGGCACGGTCGAGCAGCTGCGCACGGACGTCGCGGATGCGCGCGCGCAGCCCGCCGTCTTCGACATCCGTGCGGCCAAGATCCGCACGCAGGGCAGGGTGATAGGCCACCCCACGGCGCAGGTCCTTCTCGATGTCGCGCGTGACGTTGGCGAGCTGCACCATCTCACCGGCGCGCAGGCAATCCTCGCTCAGTTCCTCGGACACGGCGGCATTCCCGGTCTTGCGCAGCTGGAGCAGGCGAACCGCGAAGAGGAACGGCAGTCCGATGACCGTGCGGCAGTAGCGGGCGAGCTGTTCGCCGGCCTGCAGCACGCCACCTTGCGCGCGGAACGTGCGCGACGACCAGATCATCCCCGAGCCCATCGACTCGACCAGGTCTGCGATGTGCTCCCGCACCAGGGGATGGAGCTGCGCGAACACGCCGTCGACGAGGTTGCAGCGGTTCACCAGCACCACGTGCGTCTGGTCCCGCACGTCGCGCGCGTGGGTCGTAGCGATGGGCGGCGCTGGCTTCGGTGGGGCGCCGTTCCCGACCCGGAAGCGGGTGCTGAAGGCCGCCAGCGCCGCCTCCCGCTCGGCCGGTTCCGGCATCAGATCCTCGTAGGTGTCGAGCATCCGGCAGTAGAGGTAGGCGACGGCCATCGCCCGCGCCGGTTCCGCCGGGAGCACCGCGATGCACGCCGTGAACGTGCGCGCCGCATGGGGGAGAATGCGCCAGACGAACGACTCGGGATTGCGGACCTGCTGCAGGCGCTCGAGGTCCGGGCGGGAGCGGCTCTGCAGCAGATCCCGCGTGAGAATCCAGGGGCGGCGCAGCGCGAAGGGGAGACGCTCGACGGGATTCACGCGACACGCTCCAGTCGCCGCAGCTCGGGGACGCGCCAGGCGATCAGGGCGACCACGACGATCGGAACGAGTCCACCGAGCAGCACCGCCGGCACGGTGCCGAGCGCGCGGGCGGCGACGCCCGACTCGAACGCGCCGATCTCGTTGGACGACCCGATGAAGATCGCGTTCACCCCCGCCACGCGGCCCAGCAGGTGCCGGGGCGTGAGCGTCTGGAGCAGCGTCGAGCGGAGCACCACACTGATGTTGTCGAAGATACCGGACACGAGCAGCAGGGCTACCGACAGGGGGAAGCTCCGCGACAGCCCGAATCCGCTGATGCACAGCCCGTACAGCGCGACCGACGTCAGCAGGACGCGCCCCATGCGGCCGTGCAGCGGGCGGTACGACTGGTACAGCGACATCAGCACCGAGCCCGCGGCGGGCGCCGCCCGCAGCACGCCCAGTCCCGCGGCGCCCACGTGCAGGATGTCGGAGGCGAAGATGGGTAACAGCGCTTCCGCGCCGGCGAACAATACCGAGAAGAGATCCAGCGTCTGGGCGCCGAGCAGCACCGGCTGGGTGAGCACGAAGCGCACGCCCTGCAGCACGCCGCCCATCCCGCTCGCATCCTGACCGGCGGCAGGATGCGGATGGGGCGCCACCCGGAACAGCGAGACCCAGGCGGCCCAGAGGAGGAC
>DATDED010000307.1:0-5632 GCA_036523455.1 Gemmatimonadales bacterium | reverse complement strand
CCGGCCCGTACTCCTGGCGGTAGGAGGCGTCCACCGCCAGGTCATTCAGTGGTCGGTAGGTCCCACCCAACTCCCAGCGCCAGCCGTCGCGCTTCGCGCTGAACAGCGGCGTCGACGTCTCGGACTCTTCGAATTGGTACCCTTCCCAACGGCCCCGCAGCTCGAGCCGGCGAATCGCGGTGACTGCCACCGAAGCCTGAACGGCATGGTACGGCACCGGGCTGAACGCGCCCCAGATGGTCCACAGATCGAAATGCGGCCGGTAGCGACGGGCGCCGACACTCGCCTGCATCTTGGACTGCGCGTACGTGAGCGTCGCCTCGGCGCTGCCCCACCATCCGGCCGCGATATCGTAGTCGGCCCCGCCGGCGAGCTGGACTCCAGGGATCGGCCGCAGCGTGGCCCCGAGACCCACCCGTTCCGAGACGAAGTGGTCGGTCCCGGGGTCCACTTCCCGCAGGTAGTCCAGCCGAAGATCCGCCGGGCCCTTCGTCCAGCCGGCGCCCGCTCCCGCGACGAGCTGGCGCTCTCGCGGCTGGAAATCGTCGAGCGGGTTGAGCACGGGGCTGGTGACCGGCAGGGCGACGCCGCGGGCCAGACCCCAGCCCGCGTACCCGTCGATCTCCACGCCGCGCCGCGCGTCGCGCAGCACCACGCCGGCACCGTCGAATCCGGTCGTGCCGAGGCGGGAGGCCACGACCTGCCGGCCCAATCGCGCCGTCGCGCGGGTCACGGCGTATTCCGCGTAGCCCTCCAGGAGCTGCACCGCGGGCTCGGTCCCGGGCCAGACATCGGCCGTCCCGAAGTCGACACCCAATCGCGCGGCCGCGTGCACGCTCAGGCCGGTCACTCCCAGGCCCCACACGGTCAGGTCGACCGTGCTGGTCAGCGGACCGCCGTTACGCCATGGACCGGGCCGGAAGAACGTGCAATAGGGGACGCCGCTCAGGCACTGCACGGCGAAGCCGTCGGGCGAGGTCGGTCCCCGTCCCGGTGTAGAGACGGTATCGGTGACGGGGATGCTGTCGAGCGTGACGCCGCGGTAGGACACCTGCTGCGCCCGGGTGTCGAGACGGATCCGGTATTGCTGAGCGCCAAGTTCGCTCCGGCGCCCGGCGAGCAGCAGCGTGACTCCCGCGGCCACGTAAGTGAGATGGGGCTTCAATGCAGTACCGCCCACAGAACGAGGACAATGACCAGAATGCCGAGCGTCAGCGACGCGAAGCCCAGGACGACGGACCAGACGTACGCGAGGCGGGACACCGGAGGCGCGGACAGCCGGTCGAGCGCGCCCGCCTCCCGCCGGCGCTCATACTCGAGCGGATGTTCTTCCTTGAGGTAGTCCGTTGTGGCGCGCCCCGTGAAGATGACGAGGTCGATGGGGAACTTCTCCGGACGCAGATGGACGTTGAAGAAGTGGATCGTGAAGATGAAGCTCATCGCGAGCAGCGCTTCATCCCCGTGAATGATCGTGGCCACATTGAAGACCCAGCCAGGGAGAAATCGCGAGAAGAACTCGGGGAACCAGAGCAGCAGCCCCGAGAACCCGATGATGGCGACCCCCCAGAACACCGCCAGGTAATCGAACTTCTCCATGTAGCTGTAGCGCTCGAACCGGGGCCGCGGGCCCCGGCCCAGGAACCACTTGAACATCCCGACGAGATCCCGCACGTCCTTGCCTTGCGGGACCATGGAGTCCGGACCCCAGAGGATCTTCTTCCAGGAGGTCCCGCGGGCGACGCGGTAGATCAGGGAGCCAACGTGGGCCGCGAAGTAGCCGAACGTGATCAGGGCGCACAGCCGGTGAATGATTCCCGCCGCCTCCAGGCCGCCCAACCCGCGGACCAGCACCCGGGCCCACGGCGCGTAGGCAAAGCGCAGTGGCAGGCCCGTGATGACGAGACCGAGGAACGAGACGATCACCAGGGCGTGGAGCGTGCGCTGCAGCGGCGTGAACCGCCAGAGATAGGGCTGCTCGCCGCGGCTGGCGGCGTCCAGGGTTTGTGGCGTCATGGTCCGGTACCGGGAGGTTCGGCCGCCGCGCCGTGCGCGCGGTTGATGACGATGCGGGTCAACCAGAGCAGCGTGTGGGTCCCGAAGAACAACATCACACCGGCCAGCAGCAAGGTCATGAACAGCCATGTCCAGAACAGCACCGGGTACCTCGCGCGGTCCCTGGGATCTCCATGGGGGCGATAGCGCGCGAAGTTCTCGTTGGCCGCCGGATGGCACCTGGTGCACGTGGCGACACGGTTCGCCGGGAACACCGACGAGCGTGGGTCGGACGCGGGACGCATGTCGTGCGCCGTGTGGCAGTCGCTGCACGTCGCCGCGAGCGTGAACCCGAGGCGCGTCACCTTGCCGTGATACGTTTCGAAGTACGTCTCGTAGAGCCGCTCGTGACAGCTGCCGCACTCCGCCACGACCCCGAGGAGCCACTGCGGCTGGTCGGCGCGCACGATCCCGTGAGCCGTGTGGCAGTCCACGCACACCGGGGCCGGATGGCCCTCGTTGTTCTTGCGCCCGCTGAGGTACGCCTGGCCGTGGGAGGACCGCTCGTACACCTCGGCGACCCCGACGTGGCAGGCTCCGCAGGTCGCCGGGATGTTTCGCCGGTTCACCGACGACTCCGCGGAATCCGCCGGCAGCACCTTGTGGGCCCCGTGGCAGTCGTTGCAGGTCGCCGAGACGACCAGCCCGTCGCGCGTCAGGGCGTTGCCGTGAACGGTCTTGAAGTACTGCTCGACGGCCGTGCGCGCCTGGGCCTTGCCCGCGGTCGCGAAGTACGTGCCGATGATACGGGGATCCGCGTGGCAGCTGCCGCACAGCGCCGCGACGTTCAGCGAATAGACCGGGGAGCGACGATCATCCGCCCCGTACACGACGTGCGAGCCATGACAGCGCACGCAAGTCGGAGCGTCCCCCTGAGACGCGGCGTTCGCGGCGTGGATGGAGGCTTGCCAGTCCCGCCCTTCGGCTTCATGACATGTCTGGCACGGCACGACACGGGTGGCGACCCGGTGAGGGTACCCGGCCTCGTAGCCGCGGTGGCAGTCGGAGCACCGCAGCCCGCGGTGCCGTGTGTCCTGCAGGATCTCCGCGGGCACGTACAGCGACGTATCCTGCGGGCCGCCCGCCTTGCCGGTGATGAAGTCCCGGCTGGCGTGGCACTTCTCGCACTGCACGACCTGCGACGCCTGACCGTGGAGCGCCCCGAATCCCAGCGATGCGCCGGCAATCAGGAGCCCCAACAATCGAGTGAACGTTCGAGAGGGCATGATCCCGCTATCCGCGTTGCATGGCCGGCACCTTGTGGCACGCCTCGCACGGCTTGCCGGGATTGTGACCGGTGGCCTGTTTCACATGGCACGTCGTACAGATCTGCGGTGACCAGCGGTTGAGGGTCGCCGCCCCCTCGTGGCACTCCACGCAGGCGATGTGCACCACGCGCGTATGCTGTTCCAGCACCCCGCCGCGATGGCAGGACAGACAGGTCCGGTCGGGCTGGTGATGCTGATCGTGACAGTTGTCGCAGTCGAGGCCACGGGCGCTCATGCCGGGCGGGGTGTGGCAGACGCTGCACGCCAGACCCGCGTCGCGGTGGACGCCGTGCGAAAAGTCCCCGGTGGCCAGCTGCAATGTCGTATCCGGAACCCCGCCGCCACCGGCGTGGCACGCCGCGCAATTCGTCGGGCGCACGGGGTTGTGGTGGCACGCGTTGCACGCCGCCCGCGAGGTAATCGTCGTCCCGCCGTGATTCTCGAGCGGCGTGTGGCACTCACCGCACGCCAGCCCTCCGCGCAGCACGTGCGGCTCGTGTTGGAACGTGCCGCCGCCTTTGAACGGCACCGTCGACCGTTCCACCCCGACGTGGCAGCGGAAGCAGGCGTTCTCGCCCAGGGGAGTTCCCAGGCTCAGGGCGGGCACGGTGTACGGGAGCTTCCCCGCCGCCACCGCTTCCCGGACGAGCGCCAGGGCCGCCCGCAACAGCTTGTCGGCGAACATCACGTTGTGGGCGGCCTTGCCGACCCGCACCAGGTCGACGTTCTCCTGCGCCTGGCGGAGCAGGCTGTCGGCGACCGCTCGCCGTGCGAGCGGGACCGCCCCGAGGGTCGAGCGCGCGGCCTCGACGACCGGTGCGACGCGGCTGACTTTCCGCTCCATTTCCTTCTGCCAGGAAGGCAGCATGTTCGCGTAGCGAACGCCATGACACGAAAGACACGATGCCTCGCCCGCGAGCTGCACGCGCTCGTGACCCCGCACGGCCTTGGGCTGCGCGTGGCAGCCGAGGCACGAGACGCGGGCCATGAACATGCTGCTCGGCGAATCCGGGGTGCCGTGCCCGCCCATCCCGGCATAGAGACGCCGTTGCGCATCGTGGACTTGCGTGTGACAGCTGCGGCAGTCGAGCTCGAAAGTCGAGGTCAGGGCGACGACCCGATGCTCGATCGGCGTGTGGCACTGGGTGCACTCCACCTTGTGCTCGGCGATATGCACCTGATGGACGAGCGTCGTGTTCTCGAACTGGTTGAGCCGGGCCGGCTCGTTGTGACAGTTGAAGCAGCGCGAGCGCTCGGCCACGCCGGAGCCCACCGTCACTTCGTTATGACACGAGATGCACGAGATGCGGTCTTTGACATACTGGGAATGGTCGACCACGTAACCGGCCGGGGATTCGATGCGGGGGGGGGACGGATGACATCCGGTGCACCCGGCGATCGGCGCGCCCGGCGGCCGATCCTTGAAGTGACAGAGAAAACAGGTGGCGTCGGTCACGGCGACGTGTTGCCCCTGCACGATCTGGGAGTGGCAGCTCGTACAGCGCAGCTGCTTGCCGCGACGCAGCTCCCCCAGGTGTGACGCGTGGTCGAACCGCACCCCCTTGTACTCGACCAGGCCCTCGACCTTCCGTTCCGAATGGCACCCCGACCGCAGGCACGCCGCGTCCTCGATCTCCGCCCACGGCTTTACCCCGTAGGTCCCGGTGATGTACTTGACCACCTGATTGGCCGCCTGGAGCTTCCCCATCGCCTCCGCCCTGATTCCCGGCGCATAGTGACATTGGATGCACGCCACATTGCGGTGGGACGAGGTCGCCCAGGAGTCGTAGTACGGCTGCATGATGTGGCAGGATTTGCAGAACCCGGGTCGCGCGCTGTACTCGATGAAGCCCACGCTCGTCACGACCAGCAGGATGACGGCCAGGATGGCGACCGGGATGAGCTTGCGCAGCACCCGTGAGAACCGGTGCAGCCGGCCTGGGGGAGCCGTCATGACCGCCCGCCTGCTCCTTCAAGGTGTCGCAGCGCGAACCAGGCCAGCACCAGCGCGGCCAGCGCGAGGAACCACACGGGCACCAGTAGCAGCTTGTGCTCCCAACGCTGCTCCTCGGCCACGCCCGCCATTCCCCGCAGATCCCGCGAAATTGAGCGCACCTGTCGCGCGAGATCGTCCAGGTGCTCGGCGTCGAGGCTGTGCTGCGCCTGCGCAATCTGCTCGTACGCCGTCACCGCCGTTTGATACCGGAACCGGGCGTCGCCCGTTTGCCGTCCGGCGAGCGACAACTGTGCGAGGGCGACCTGCGCCGCCCGCAGATCCTCGGTCGCCTGGACGGCACGCTGTTGGATCTGGG
>DATDED010000306.1:0-5302 GCA_036523455.1 Gemmatimonadales bacterium | reverse complement strand
AAGCGGGTCTGGAGGTTTTGGCGGAGTGGTATGCCGTGTCGGTCCCTGGAGCGTCGTGTTCGTGCCATGATGTCCGCACACCGGTGAGGCGCTGGAGGCCTTCGACTCGGCGGGTATATTGGGCGAGGTCATGAGCGCCGTCGGTACCAAACGCAAAGTGCTGTTCATCGAGGACGAAGCCGCCCTGCAGGCGTCGTACGCCCGGTTCTTCAGCGCGCGTTACGACATGGCGTTCGCCCGCACCGGCGTGGAGGCGATGCAGCAGCTCGAGACCTTCAATCCCGAGGTGCTGGTGCTCGATCTCCGGCTGCCGGACACCGACGGCATCGCGCTGTTGCAGCGGATTCGCCAGAAGCGCGCCACTATCCCGGTGGTCGTCACCACTGCCTACGTCAGTATGGAGCCGTTGATGCACGTGCTCGACCTCGGTCACAGCGCCTACCTCGTGAAGCCCTTCGACCTGAACGAGCTCGCCGCACGCATCGATGCTGTCGGCGCGTGACGTCTCGCACGCCTACGGCTCGCTGCGCGCCCTCGATCGTATCACCTTCACCCTGGATCGCGGTCAGACG
Organism: Gemmatimonadales bacterium; assembly: GCA_036523455.1. GTDB lineage: Bacteria > Gemmatimonadota > Gemmatimonadetes > Gemmatimonadales > GWC2-71-9 > DASTHG01. The sequence continues at coordinate 4,730 of DATDED010000306.1, read as the reverse complement.
CTCGCGATCTTCGGGCCCAACGGGGCCGGCAAGACCACGCTGCTCAAGGTGCTGGCCGGGCTGATCCAGCCGCGGCACGGCACGGTGCAGCTCGCCGGCGGACGCCGCGCCATCGGCTGGATCGGCCACCAATCGCAGCTCTACGGACCGCTCACCGTCGTCGAGAACCTGCTGTTCTGGGCTTCGCTCTACGACGTGCCCAAGGCAACGCGGCGCACTCGCGCTGACGAGCTGATCGGACGCCTCGGGCTCGAGCGCCAGGCGCACCAGCCGGCGCGCACGCTGTCACGCGGGCAGGCGCAGCGCGCGGCCATCGCCCGGGCGCTGATCCACGATCCGTCGGTGCTGCTCCTGGACGAGCCGTTCACGGGGCTCGACCGCGTGGCCGCGGAGGAGCTGCGCCGCCTGCTCGGAGAGCTCGCGGCCGCGGGGCGCGCCACCGTGCTCGTTACCCACAACGTCGAGGAAGGCACCGAGCTGGCGAGCGACATCGCGTTCATGCGGGCCGGCCACTTCGTGGCGTTCGGGCCCCGCGCGGGTCGCGATGCGGTGGCGCTTGCGGCGGCGTACCGGGAGGCCGTGGGTGGTGGTTGATCTCCTGCGGCACGCCTGGCTGGTGGCGCGCAAGGACCTGTACCTCGAGTTCCGCTCGCGCACGGCGATCACGTCGGCGCTCGTGTTCACCGCGCTGGTGCTGGTCGTGTTCGAGCACGGCCGCGATCCGACCGCCGTCGCCACGATCGATCTCGCTCCGAGCATCCTGTGGGTGACGTTCAGCTTCGCCGGGATGCTCACGCTGAACCGGGCGTTCAACGCGGAGCTCGAGAACCAGGCGCTCGACGGTCTGCTGCTCGCGCCCATCAGCCGCACCAGCCTGTTCTGGGGCAAGCTGGTCGCCAACCTCGCGTTCGTGGCCGTGGTGCAGATCGCCGGGTTGCTCCTGTTCACGTTGTTCTTCAACGTGCCGGTCTGGCGCGTGTGGGCGCCGCTCGTCGCCGTCATGATCCTGGCCACCGTGGGGTTCATCGCCGTCGGCACGCTGTTCAGCGCGATGGTGGTGCGCACACGGTTTGCGGAGCTGATGCTGCCGGTGCTGTTGTTGCCCTTTCTGTTGCCGCCGCTGATCGCGGCGGTGGAGGTAACGGCCAAGCTGTTGGGCGGGCGTCCCTTGAGTGAGGTTGCGGGATGGTTTAGGTTGCTCGCGGCCTTCGACGTGACGTTCGTGACGCTCGCTACCCTTCTTTTTCCGGCGACGGTGACGGAATGACTCTGGTCCGAAGCGGCCGGTGGATCACCGGTATCGCACTCCTCCTGGTGGCGGGGGTGTACGTACGGGCGCTGGTGTACACCCCGGTGGAGATCCACCAGGGGCTGGCGCAGAAAATCTACTACGTGCACGTGCCGTCGGCGTGGTCCGCCATGCTGGCGATGGGGATGGTGGGGCTCGCCAGCATCCTGTTCCTGTTCCTGAAGGACCCACGCTACGACCGCTTCGCGTCCGCCTCGGCTGAAGTCGGCACGGCGTTCTCTCTCGTCATGCTCACCACCGGCCCGCTCTGGGCCCGCCCGATCTGGAATACCTGGTGGACGTGGGATGCGCGACTCACGCTGACGCTGATGTTGTTCTTCCTGTTTGTCGGCTACCAGGTGCTGCGCGGCGCGGTGACCGATCCCGGCCTGCGGGCGCGTTACGCGGCGGTGGTGGGGATCTGCGGAATGGTGCTGCTCCCGTTCATTCATCTCAGCGTGTACCTGTTCCGCACCCTCCACCCCATGCCGATCGTCCTGAAACCGAGCAAGCCGTCCCTCCCCGGATCGATGCTCGTGACGCTGCTGCTGTCGGTCGGCGTATTCACCCTGCTCTACGTGGGGTTCGTGATGCAGCGCTATGCCATCGGAGAGCGGTCCGATGACGCCTGACCAGATACCACAGACCGGCGGGTACATGGTCGCCGCGTACATCGTGACGGCGGTGATTCTCCTGGCCTACACGATCGTGTTGTGGCGAAGGGGCTCGGCGAAGACGAAATCGTAGCGTCCCTACTTCTTCGGCAACAGCAGCACTCTCCACACCCACCCCGCCAATGCCCCCCCCGCCAGCGGACCGATCCAGTACACGGCCTGTGAGTGGAACGACCACGCGACCAGCGCGGGCCCGAACGCACGCGCCGGATTGAGGGCGGCGCCGGTCAACCCACCCACGACGAGCGCCGAGACGAAAATGGCGAGCCCGATCCCGAAGCCGCCGATCTTGACTGCCTCGCTCGAGACCTCGGTGCCGAACACGGCCGACACGAGGAAGAAGGTGAACGCCGCCTCGATGGCGATCCCCTGTCCGAATCCGATGTTGAGCGAGAGCTGGGGGGCGCCCGCCGTCACCGCCCGGACCGCCGTGCTTGCGAACAGCAGCTTCACGAGCGCGGCGCCGGCGATTCCCCCGACGAGCTGGGCCAGCACGTAGCGGCCGAGGGTGCGGCCGTCGATCCGTCCCGCCACGAACACGCCCAGGCTCACCGCCGGGTTGAGGTGGCCGCCCGAGATGCCCATCAGCGAGCTGATCAGGATCGCCATCCCGACTCCGTGGGCCAGGGCGATCCCGAGCGGCGTGACGCCGCCGGCCGTCATGGCGTTGGCGACGACGCTGCCGGCGCCGATGAAGACGAACAGGGCCGTGCCCAGAAACTCCGCGAACATCGGCCGGAACGAGGCGTTCACCAGGACTCCTCCGAGATTTTGGGGTGAGCGAGGGCGCAAATGTAGGCGGTCTCAGGCGCGCCGCAACACCAGCGTCGCGTTGATGCCGCCGAAGCCGAACGAGTTGGTGAGGATCGCGCCGGGTCGCGCGGCGCGGCCCTCGTGGGGCAGGCAATCCAGGTCGCAGGCCGGGTCGGGGTGGGTGAGGTTGATGGTCGGCGGTAGCCAGCCGCGGGCGAGTGAGAGCGCACAGATCGCGGCCTCGATCGCCCCGCTGGCGCCGAGCGCGTGCCCGTAGTAGCCCTTGGTGCCGCTCATCGCCAGGCGGTAGGCGTGATCGCCGAACACGTCCTTGATGGCGAGCGTTTCGGTGGAATCGTTGAGCGGCGTGGACGAGCCGTGGGCGTTGACGTATTCGATTTCCCCGGGGCTCACGTCGCCGTCGGCGAGCGCGAGCCGCATGGCGCGCGCGGCCTGACGGCCGTCGGGTCGGGGGGCGGTCATGTGGTGCGCGTCGTTGGTGCAGCCGTACCCGACGACCTCGCCGTATACCGGGGCGCCGCGGGCCAGCGCGCGGCCGCGCTCTTCCAGCACGACGACGGCGGCGCCCTCGCCCATCACGAAGCCGTCGCGTCCGACGTCGAACGGCCGGGACGCCGTCGCGGGATCCTCGTTGCGCGTGCTCATCGCCCGGATGTTCGAGAACGCCGCGAACGTCAGGGGGGCAAGGGGCGCCTCGGCGCCGCCCGCCATCATCACGTCGGCATACCCGTCGCGCACGGCGCGGAACCCCTCGCCCACCGCGATGGTCCCCGACGCGCAGCTCATCGCGTTGGTGGCGTTCGGACCGGTGAATCCGAATTCGATCGCGATGTTGCAGCTGGCGGCGCCGGGGAACACCGCCAGCGCGAGCGACGCGTCGAGCCCGCGCGGCCCCTCGCGCAGGTAGCTCCCGACCTGCGATTCGGCGAACGCGACCCCGCCCAGCGCCGAGCCCATCATGGCGCCGACCCGGTCGGGGTCCTCGCGCGACGGTTCGAGACACGCGTCGCCGAGCGCCAGCCGGGCGGCCGTCACCGCAAGCTGGGAGAAGCGGTCGAGTCGGCGCGCCCGTTTCGCATCGAGGAAATCCTGCGGGCGGAAATCGGGAATCTCGGCCGCGACTTTGCTCCGGAACGGAGTCGGATCGAAGCGGCTGAGCGTTCGCACCGCCGAGCGCCGCGCCAGAAGCCCCGCCCATAGTCCCTCGGCGGCCGTTCCGATCGGCGTCACCGCGCCCACGCCGGTGATGACCACGCGCCGCCGCGCCGTCACGCAGCCTCCGCGCAGCGGCGGATCCCGGCGAGGGTCCGGGACGCGATCCCATGTACGAACACCGGCCCGATCACCGTGTCCGCGGCCAGCCGGCCCACCAGCGGCCAGCCCGGCCCCGCCCACTCGTGCACGATCTCCACCGCGATATCCCCCCTCTCGCCCGCCTCCGCGAGCTGCCAGCGCACATCCATCCCCGTCGTGATCCCCGCCACGTGCCGGTAGCGGATCATCCCCCGGTCCGGGTCCACCTCCATCTCCGACACCCACCACGCCGGATAGCGCAGTGGTGGCGGACCGAACGGCCGCCACGCGGCCATCTCCACGCGCCCGCCGTCCGCCCGGCGCTCCAGCATCCGCACCCAGCGATAGTGCGGCAACAGCTCCGGCCACCGCTCCACGTCGCGCGCCAGGGCGAAGACGCGCTCGAGCGGGGCTCGGACGACGATGCGGTCGATGGTGCGCATATGAAACAGAGCTATCAGCTATCGGCTATCAGCCATCGGCTGACCGATAGCCGATCGCCGATAGCCGATAGCCATTCAGAGACTCCCATATCCCCCCCGATAGTACAGCAACGGCCGCCGCTCGCTCACCTCGCCGCCGGTCACCTGTCCGAAGAACACAGTGTGGTCGCCGCCCGGCACCGCCGACTGTTTTGCGCATTCGATGTGCGCCAGGACTCCGTCGATCAACGGTACCCTGTGGCGGCCTTCGCGGAACCC
>DATDED010000305.1:0-1812 GCA_036523455.1 Gemmatimonadales bacterium | reverse complement strand
GTCATCGTCTCGGCCGGGTTCAGGCGCAGCGGGCTCTACCCCGAGGTCCGGCAAGCCATGGATCAGATGGGCCCGGCGGCGGCGGCCGGCATGAAGGAATCGCCGCTCGGCACCCTCTACCCCGATGTCGACTGGGCGCGGCTGTTCACCAAGCTGGGTGATCTGCTCCGCCAGGACTACGATTGGTCAAAGGACGTCACGGCAATCAAGGCGCCGACGATGCTCGTCTTCGCCGACGCCGATATATTCCAGCCGGCGCACATCATGGAGTTCTACGGCCTGCTCGGCGGGGGACGACGCGCTGCGGAGCTGGACGGCTCCGGCCGCCCAGCCGGTCGGCTCGCCGTCATCCCCGGGGCCACCCATTACAGCATTCTGTCGACCACGATGGTCGCCGAACTGGTCACGCCGTTCCTCGACCAGCCGCCGCCCAACGCGAGGTGACGGGCGCGCCACACGGCCGGCCGCTCGACCATGCTGTCGATCATGACGTGGCCGGTGCTGGTGGCACTGACGCTGCGGCTCTCGCATGTCGCGCTCCTGGCCGTTCTCGGGCTTGGCGCGCGGCCTGACTCCATCCCGCTCCCCGAGCACCCGCGCCCCGATTTCCAGCGCGACCTCTGGCTGAACCTCAACGGCCGCTGGCGCTTCGCGTTCGACCCGGCGGACTCGGGCGAGCGCGCCGGCTGGCCCGGCGCCGGGCTCCCCGGCGCGCGCGAGATCGTGGTGCCGTTCTCCTGGGGGTCGCCGCTCTCGGGCGTTCCGGACTCGGGCGGGGGCGACATCGGCTGGTACGAGCGCACGCTCACCGTGCCCGAGACGTGGACCGGTGGGGGCCGCCGCGTCTTCATCGTCTTCGGTGCATCGGACTGGCGCACCACCGTGTGGCTCGACGGCACGAAGCTCGGCGAATATCAGGGCGGGTATACGCCGTTTTCGTTCGAGCTGACCCCGCACCTGCGGCCCGGCCGGGCGCAGCGCCTGGTGGTCCGCGTGGACGATGCACCGCACCCGTTCAAGCTCGAGGGCAAACAGGGATACGGAAAGGCGCGCGGCCTGTGGCAGACGGTGTACGTCGAAGCGCGCGGCACCGCGCCGCTCGCGTCGGTGCACTTCACGCCGCGGCGCGACCTCGTCGGGGTCGGGGTGGACGTGCGCCTGCTCGAGCCCGCGCCGCGCGCGTTGACGCTCGCCGTGACCTTCACCAATCGCGACGGGCGTCCCACGGTCACGCAACGCATCGCGGCCGGGGCCCGCACGGCGCACCTGGACGTCCCGCTCCCCGGCGCGCGTCGCTGGTCGCTCGACGATCCGTTCCTGCACGAGGTCGTGGTGAGCGTGGCGGGACAGGGAAGCGGCTTCTTCCCGGACAGCGTGCGGACCTACTTCGGGATGCGCACCATCGGCGTGGCCGACGTCCCGGGGACGACGATCCCCTACGTCGCCATCAACGGCACGCCGGTCTATCTCCAGCTCACCCTCGACCAGGCGTATCACCCGGAGGGCTACTACACCTTCCCCACGGACAGCGCGCTGCGCGAGGAAGTGCTGCGGCCGCGCCGCATCGGCCTCAACGGCTTGCGCGAGCACGTCAAGATCGAAACGCCGCGCAAGCTGTACTGGGCCGACCGGCTCGGCGTGCTCATCATGGCCGACGTGCCGAACTGGTGGGGACCGCCCGACTCCGCCGCGTTCCGCGAGCACGAGGTCGCGCTGCGCGGCATGATCGAGCGCGACTACAATCACCCCGCGGTGTTCGCGTGGGTGCTGTTCAACGAGACCTGGGGTCTCGAGACGCGCGTCGGGAACGAG
>DATDED010000304.1:0-2828 GCA_036523455.1 Gemmatimonadales bacterium | reverse complement strand
TGTGGCTCGCGCTCCTGGGGTTCGGGCTCAAGGCCGGCATCGTGCCGCTGCACTTCTGGCTGCCGGAGGCCCACGCGTCGGCCCCGTCGCACGTCTCGGCGCTGATGTCCGGTGTCGTGATCAAAATGGGGATCTACGGGTTGTTTCGTGTCGTCAGTCTGCTCGGCACTCCGCCCGCGTGGTGGGGCTGGCTGGTGCTCGCTCTCGGCATCGTCTCCGGCGTCCTCGGCGTGTTGTGGGCACTGGCGCAACACGACCTGAAGCGGCTGCTCGCGTATCACAGCGTCGAGAATATCGGGATCATTCTCCTCGGCCTGGGCGCGGGGGCGCTGGGGATCAGCTATGGGATCCCGCTCGTCGCCACGCTAGGGTTCGCGGGCGCGATGCTCCACACGCTGAACCACGCGCTCTTCAAGAGCCTCCTGTTTCTCGGGGCCGGGGCGACCTATCACGCCACCGGGACCAGGGCGCTCGACCGGCTGGGCGGCCTCGCGCGCCGCATGCCGCTGACCTGGGTCGCCTTCCTCGTGGGGTCCGCCGCGATCGTCGGGCTCCCGCCGCTCAACGGGTTCGTGAGCGAGTGGCTGGTCTATCAGGCGCTGCTGGGTGGGGGGACGGGACCCATTCGCCTGACGTTGATCGGCGTCGCGGGACTCGCGTTGATCGGTGGGCTCGCGCTCGCCTGCTTCGCGAAGGTCTGCGGCATCGTCTTTCTTGGAACGCCCCGCAGCGCCGACGCGGAGCACGGTCACGAAGCCCCCCGCGGTCTGCTGGGCCCGATGTTCGGCCTGGTCGCGGGTTGCGTCCTCATCGGGCTCGTTCCCACGCTTGCCGTGCGGCCGGCGCTGGCGGTAGGCGCAGCGGTCGCCCAGGTCCCAGTGAGCGCTGCCGGGACCGGCGTGATCGAGGCCCTCACCCCGATCGCCCTGGTGTCGCTCGGGTTGCTGGCACTGCTCTGGATCGGCAGCGTGGCGATGGCCGCGGTGCGGCGCCGCCGGCCGACTGCCGCGGCCGAAACATGGGGATGCGGCTACGCGCTTCCCAACGCCCGCATGCAATACACGGCGTCGTCGTTCGCGGCGCCGTTGCTCGCCACGTACGGGCCGCTGGCGGGCGTCCACGAGAAGCGATCGCCGGACTCTTACCACAGTCACGCGCACGAGCTCGTGCTGGAAGGGGTGATCCTCCCGGCCTGGGAAGCGGTACGCGCCGCGCTGTGGCGCCTGCGTCCCATCCAACACGGCCGGTTGTGGGTGTACCTGCTGTACATCATCGCCGTGCTGTTGCTGCTCCTCCTTTATATCGGCGTGGCCGGCGGCACGGGAGGCGTGGCCCCGTGACCGGGTGGGCGCTCGCCGGACCGGGGGCGATGCTGGCGCTCGCGCCGCTCTTGCCCGGAGTAGCCGCGAGGACCAAGGCGCTGCTCACCGGCCGGCGCGGCGCGCCGGTGTGGCAGCTCTATCGGGATCTGCTGCGGCTGTGGCGCAAAGGCGCCGTGTACAGCACGACGACGACCTGGATGTTCCGCCTGGCCCCGGTGGCCGGTGTCGTGACCCCGGTGCTCGCGACCTTGCTGTTGCCGCTCGACTGCCGCGCCGCCGTGCTGCGCTTCGCGGGCGACTTCGTGGCGTTCGCCGCGCTGCTGGCGCTGGGGCGTTTCCTGCTCGTGCTCGCGGCGCTCGACACGGGATCGAGCTTCGAGGGGATGGGCGCGAGCCGCGACGCGGCCTTCGCATCGCTCGTCGAGCCGGCGCTGTTTCTCGGCTTCGTGGTGCTGGCGCTCGGCACGGGCCAGCGGTCGCTGAGCGGGATGCTCGGGGGGGATGCCGGAACGCTCTCCTGGGGGGCGCGGGCGCCGTCGCTCGCGATGGTCGCGGTGAGCCTGTTCTTCGTGCTCCTGGCCGAGTCGTCCCGCGTGCCGGTGGACGATCCAGCCACCCACCTCGAGCTGACCATGATCCACGAGGTGGCGGTGCTGGATCACAGCGGCCCCGACCTGGCGCTGCTGCTGTACGGCGGTGCTTTGCGGATGGGGTTGTTCGCCGCCCTGCCGGTGGGCGTCCTCGTATCCCGCGCCGGCCTGGCGGGACCGCTGGCGTTGGGGGCGCTGCTCGTGGGGACCGTGGTAGTGGCGGTCGTGGTGGGCGTGGTCGAGTCGAGCATGGCCCGGCTGCGGCTCAGCCGCGTGCCGCAGTTCCTCGTCGCCGCCTCCGTCCTGGCCTCGCTTGGCGTCATCCTCCAGTTGCTGACCTGACCATGGCACACCTGGCCGATCTCCTGCTGCTGCTGGTTCTGCTGAGCGGATTCCTGATCCTCGGCACGACGCGTCTCACGACCTGTATCCGCGGAGTGGCGGTGCAGGGAGGTTTACTCGGCCTGCTGCCACTGGCGCTGCAGCCCGTGCCGCAGTGGACGGCCCACACGCTCGGGCTCGCCGCGGGCACGATCCTCGTCAAGGCGATCGTGCTGCCCTGGTTTCTCACCTGGGCGATCCGCGAGGCCGCGGTACGGCGCGAGGTGGAGCCGCGTGTCGGGTACATCCCCTCGATGGCGCTCGGGATCGTCGCCGTGGCCGTCGCGAGCGCCGTGGCGACGCGACTGCCGGTGCCGGGCGAGCACCCGATCCTGCTGCTCGCCACCTCGCTCTCCTGCGTGATCATGGGGCTGCTGGTCCTCGCGACGCGCGCGAAGGCGCTGATCCAGGTGGTCGGGTATCTGATGCTCGAGAACGGGATCTACGTGTTCGGCCTGACGAGCGTGGACCGCGTACCGTTCCTGGTCGAGATCGGCGTGCTGCTCGACATCTTCGTGGGCGTCTTCATCATGGG
>DATDED010000303.1:0-2690 GCA_036523455.1 Gemmatimonadales bacterium | reverse complement strand
TTCTCCTCGTCCACCGCCGAGCCGAAGACGATCTCGGCCACGGTCAACGGCGTGGCGATCACCCAGACGGCCGCCGTGACGGTCACCGCGTCCACGACGCCCTCGGCGTCGCTCTCCACGGTCGCCGCCGCGCAGACCACGATCACCGCCTGCAGCAGCGGTTGCACCACCGGTGGCGGCACCGCCTCGGCTATCACCGTCACGGCCAGGGACGCGAGCAATAACCCCATTCAGGGTTTGACGGTGGTGCTCAGTGCCTCAGGCTCCGGTGGAAACTTCACAGCTCCGACCACGACCAACGCGAGCGGCGTGTCCACGTCGACGTTCACCTCGACGAGCGCCGAGGCCAAGACGATCTCGGCTACGATCAGCGGCGTCGGGATCACCCAGACAGCGAGTGTCACGGTGAACCCCGCGGCGGTATCGGCTGGTCAGTCCACGGTGGGAGCCGCGCCGACCTCGATCACGGCCTGCAACGCCTCCTGCACCACGGGCGGCGGCACCGGCTCGCTCATCACCGTCACGGCCAAGGACCAGTTCGGCAACGTGATTCAGGGCGCGACGGTGACACTCGGCTCCAACGGCGCCAACAACAACTTCACCGCTCCGGGCACCACGAATTCGAGCGGAGTGGCGACCTCGACGTTCTCGTCCTCCACGGCGGAGTCCAAGACCATCTCGGCCACGATCAATGCCGTCGCGATCACCCAGAAGCCCACTGTTACGGTGAACCCGGCCGCCGTCTCTGCCGCGCAATCAACGGTTACTGCCGGGCAGTCCACGATGACGGCGTGCCTCACGTCGTGCACCACCGGCGGCGGCACGGCCTCACTGATCACCGTGACCGCCAAGGATGCGTTCGGCAATGCCATTCCGGGAGCGACGGTCGTGCTGAGCTCCACGGGCTCCAACAACAGCTTCACAGCTCCCGGGAGCACGAACTCCGTCGGGGTGGCCACCTCGACCTTCACCTCGACCAAGGCCGAGTCCAAGACGGTGTCGGCTACGATCAACAGCGCTGGGATTACCCAGACGGCGAGCGTCACGGTGAACCCTGCTGCCGCAAGCCACCTGACCTTTACGGTCGATCCCAGCAACACGCCGGCAGGGAATGACATCACTCCGCCCGTGGAAGTGACCGCCCTGGACCAGTTCAACAACGTCGCCACCGGGTTTACGGGCGAGGTCGTGATGGCCATCGGCAACGACGGGAGTGGCGGCTCGGGCGTCTTGACCTACACCGCGCCGGTGAACGCCTCGGCGGGAGTCGCCACGTTCAGCGACCTGAAGATCACCCCGTCCGGTAATGGGTATACTTTGGTGGCGAGCGCGACTGGCCTGACCAGCGCTACCAGCCCCGGGTTCAACATCACGCCGTAACGGAGCCGCGAACAGGACGTGCATGCCGTGACGAGGTCCACCCCGCGATGATCTGCCCCCGCTGCTCGGTCGGCGAGATCTCCGAAGCCACCCAGGAATGCCTGGTCTGTGGCTTCTCGCGCACGGGCGGCGTCGTGGTCGAGACGAGCAGCGAATGGAACCGCGTCGAGGATCCGCTCCTCCCCGCCCTGGAGCGCCAGTTCGCGGTCGAGGGCGTGCTGCGCCGCGGCTCCACCTCCCGCATCTACCTCGCGCGCGACCAGGTCACCGGCCGCCTCTGCTCGCTCAAGGTCCTGCCGCTCGGGGAGGACGTGCCCGAGGGGCTGATCGAGCGCTTCCGCAAGGATGCGCAACGCGCCGCCACGCTCGATCATCCGCACCTGGTCTCGCTGCTTAGCTACGGCGCCACCGACGAGGCGGTCTGGTACGCCATGGAGTACGTGCAGGGCCGCTCGCTCGGCGACCTGCTGCGCAGCGCCGATCGCATGGACCTGAAGACGTGCCTGCGCCTCGTCGAGCAGATCGGCAGCGCGTTGGAGTACGGCCACCGCCGCGGCATCACCCACGGCAACCTGAAGCCCGCGAACGTGCTGGTGGACCCCGAGGGCTGGGCGCGCATCGCCGACCTCGGGGTGAGCGCCGCCTTCGGCGCCCTGCCCCGCCGCGCGCCGGAACAGTCGATCGAAGAAAACTTCGGGCACACCGCCCCCGAGCAGTTCGGGCCGTCGGGCCAGCTGAGCCCCGCCGCCGACCAGTACGCGCTCGCGGTGCTCGCCTTCTATTGTCTGGCGCGGCGTCCGCCGATCGTCGGGGATACGCTCGAGGAGATCACGCGGCACCACCGCGAAGGGCCGGTGCCGCTGATCGCCGAGTCGCGCCCCGACCTGCCGGCGTACGTGTCGAGCGCGCTGGCCCGCGCCATGAGTCCCACACCGGCCGATCGCTTCCCCGGAGTGCTCGACTTCGTCACGGCCATGTCGGGCGTGGAGGTAGCTCAGGCGACGGAAGAGAAAGCGACGGTTGACAAGGCGACGGCCGTTTCGGCGCCGGTGGATACGGCGGCGGAAGCGCAGCCGTCGCTGCCCGAGCCGGCGCCGGCCGCCACCACTGAACCGACCGTCGTCCCCGCGACCACCGCGGAGTCGAAAGCCGCTGAGGAATCTGCCGCCGTCGCATCCACCGCCGCCTCATCTGCAGCCGTCGAGCCTGCGGCCGCCGAACCCTCGCCCGAGCCGGCACGCGAGACTGAACCGGAGCCCGAACCGGAGCCCGAGCCGGAGCCCGAGCCGGAGCCCGAGCCGGAGCCCGAG
>DATDED010000302.1:0-1732 GCA_036523455.1 Gemmatimonadales bacterium | reverse complement strand
GCCCCGTGCTGGTGTTCGGCGACACGTTTCCCCCGGAGTCCTGGCAGTCGACCACCTGGCACGCGGCTGGGCGCGCCGTCGTCGTCGAATCGCTCCCGGACCGTTCGCCTCCACCGGCGGAGTCCCGGCCGCCCGGCCACGCCATCCTGGCGGCCGCCCGCGCGGCGCTCGAATCCGGCGACCCGGAGCGCGCCCGCGCGGCGGTCCGGCTCGCGATCCAATGCGCCCGTGATCTCCAGACCCGCTCGGATCTGCTACTGGTGATTCTGGGGATCCGTGTGGAGCGCGACGCCTACCTGATGATCGACCGGGACGGGCGGCTGGTGGAGAGCGACTCGCTACGCCGGATCGCCCCGGCGATGCTCGCGGCGCTCGACCGGCGCCTGGGTGAGGTGCGGCAGGTGCGCGCGCTGATCGCCACCTCCGGGGCCACGCCGGCAGGCGCCACCGCGCTCGCCGACTGGGCCTTGGACTCCGGCGTGCCGCTCGCCGCACGCGACGAGATCATTCGCGCCATCGGGTACGGGTGGGTGCTCGATCCTCAGGAGGTGAGCCTCGGGCTCGACTCCGCCCGTGTCGCAGCGGTGCAACGACTGGCCGGCGGCACGCTGCCGCCGGATCTGCGCCGGACCCTGCGGGCGGTGACGTTCGGTCGCCCCGGCCTGGCACAGCGCTTCGACCTCGCCATCTCCTATCGTACCAAGCGAATGGAGTCCGTCGATTTGTGAAGGATGACGTCGCGCGTTCCGGTTGACACGCGCCGCACCTCCCCAAGAGATTCCCTGCGCAGCATTCCTCCCCCGGTTTCGACGAGGAGCGGCATGGCGCGGGTCATCTTCTGGGACGTCGACACCCAATACGACTTCATGCGGGCGGACGGGAAGCTCTATGTGCCCGACGCCGAGCACATCATCCACAATCTCAAGCAGCTCACCGACCACGCCCACGGGCACGGGATCCGCATCGTGGCGAGCGCCGACGATCACGTCGCGGGACACCGGGAGCTGTCCGACCAGCCGAACTTCAAGGACACGTTCCCGCTGCACTGCATGCGCGGGACTCCCGGACAGAAGAAGATCCCCGAGACCGCGCTGCGCGATCCCCTGGTGATTGAGCCCGATGCGCAGGACCCCAAGACCCTGGCCGACCGCATACGCCGCCATTCGAGCGACATTCTGTTCCACAAGCACTGGTTCGACGTGTTCACCAACCCCAACGTGCTGCCGGTGGTCGACGCCCTCGCGCCCGAGGACATCGTGCTCTACGGCGTCGCGCTGGACGTGTGCGACCGGTACGCCATCGAGGGATTCCTCGAGCACCGCCCCCACATCCGGCTGTTCGCGGTGACCGATGCGATGAAACCGATCGACCGCGATGCGGGGGAGCAGATGCTGAGGGAATGGGGCGACGAGGGCGTACGCCTGGTGAAGACGAGCGAAGTCGTGTTCGGCGGCCTGGTGGACCAGCTGGCGCAGGCGGGCGCGTGAGCGCCGCGTTCGGGAAGTTCTTCCTCCCCGGTCCCACCGACGTCCACCCCGACGTCCTCGCCGCCCAGGTGCGCTCCATGTTCGGCCACCGCTCGGGCGCGATGGAGCAGCTGCTGCAGAAGATGGCGCCCCAGCTCCAGGCCCTCGCCCGCACGTCGCGCACGGTGCTGATCGGTACCGCGTCGGCGACCGGGTTCATGGAAATGGCCGTGCGCAACGGCGTTCGCCAGCGCGCCCTCTCGATC
>DATDED010000301.1:0-5427 GCA_036523455.1 Gemmatimonadales bacterium | reverse complement strand
CGGCGTGGGCAAGACCGAGCTGGCGCGTGCGCTGGCCCGCTTCCTGTTCGCCGACGCGACCGCCCTGATCCGCGTGGATATGTCGGAGTACATGGAGAAGTTCTCCGTGAGCCGGCTCATCGGGGCGCCTCCGGGGTACGTGGGGTACGAGGATTCGGGCGCACTCACGAAGGCCGTGCGCCGGAAACCCTATTCGGTAGTGCTGCTGGACGAGATCGAGAAGGCGCACCCGGATGTCTTCAACATCCTGCTGCAGGTGCTGGATGAGGGCCATCTGACGGACAACTACGGTCGCATGATCGACTTCAAGAACACGGTCGTCATCATGACGTCGAACGTCGGCGCCCGCGACATGCTCAAGGGACGGACGCTGGGATTCGCGCAAGGCGACGTCAAGGGCGACTTCGAGCGCATGGCGGAGAAGGTGAAGGAGGAAATCGGCAAGGTATTCAACCCCGAGTTCCTCAACCGCCTGGACGACGTGATCGTGTTCCACCCGCTGACGCGCGATCACATCGCGCAGATCGTGACCATCATCCTGCGCGACGTGCAGAAGCGCCTGGGCGAGGAGGAGCTCACGCTCCGGCTCACGCCGGCCGCGAGCGACTTCCTCGTGGAGCACGGCTACGACGAACACTACGGCGCCCGGCCCCTGAAGCGCGCGGTGCAGAAGTACGTCGAGGATCCGCTGTCGGAGAAGATCCTGGTCGGCGAGTTCGCGCGGGGCGACGAGATCGAGGTCGACGTGGCCCCTGACAAGGAGCGCCTGGCGTTCCGGGCGCTCTCCGGCTCGAAGGCGTGATTCGCCGGCTCCTCCCGTCGGTCGCCGTCCTCGCGGTCCTCGTGGTGCCGTCCCGGGCCTCCGCCCAGGATCAGGCCCCCGGCGGCCGCCCGGATTCGGTGCTCGTGGCGGGCCAGCGGCGTGTCGGCACGGCCGTCATCCTGCAGACCGCCGGGCTCGTGCCCGGCCGATTCGTCACCTATCGCGACATCCAGCGGGCGATCCGGGCGCTCTATGCGACCGGCCAGTTCGACGACGTCCGGATCGATCAGGACACGACCGGCGACATGCAGCGCCTCACGATCCGGGTGCGCGAGCGGCCCATCCTGCAGCACTGGACGGTGCGCGGCGTCTCGCGGCTGAGCGAAGGGGCGGTGCGCTCGAAGGTCGTGCTGTCGGAGGGCCGGCCGTATGACCCGGCGGCGGTGGCGCGGGCGCGGGGCCGGATCGATTCGCTGTACCGGGCCCGCGGCTACTATCTCGCCGAGGTGAAGACGATCCCCGTCTACGAGGCCGACTCCTCCCGCCTGCGCCTCGTGTTCGACATCACCGAAGGACGCCGGGTCGCCATCGCGCGCGTGAGCGTCGAGGGCAACACGCACTATGCGGACGCCGAGATCGTCGCCCACATGTCCACCCGTCCGGAAGGCTTCTGGTGGTGGCGCAAGGGGGAATACGACGACGAGAAGCTGCGGGCCGACATGCAGGAGCGGCTGCCCAAGTTCTACGGCGAGCACGGCTTCGTGGACTTTCAGGTGCTGGACGACACGTTGCTCGTGAACGACTCCAGCGGCAAGGCCGAGCTCGTGCTGCGGGTGAGCGAGGGCGAGCCGTATCACGTCGGGACGTTCGAAATCGTCGGCAACCGGCGGTTCTCCACCGAGGATCTGCGGCAGCTCTATCCGTTCAAGGGGGAGCAGCGCACCGGCCTGCTGGGGCTGGGCGGGGTGGCCCGCGGGCCGGCCGTGTTCAGCGCCGCCCGTTGGGAGGACGCGACGACCGGGCTGTACGCGCTGTATCACAACGAGGGATACATCTACACGCAGGTGCGGCCCGACGTGATTCGCCGCACCGGCGCCGACCGCAAGCCGGTGGTGGATCTCCGCTGGGTGATCAACGAGGGCCAGCCGGCCATCGTCAACAAGATCGAGATCGTCGGCAACGACGTCACGCACGAGCGCGTGATTCGGGATCAGATCGTGCTGCTGCCGGGCGACGTGTTCCGGCAGGATGCGCTGCTGCGCTCCTATCAGAACATCTCGAACCTCGGGTTCTTCAATCAGCCGCTGCCGCCGCCGGAGACGCCGCAGGCGAACGACCAGGGCGACATCGACGTCGTGTTCCACGTGAGCGAGAAGCACACGGGGAACGTGAACTTCGGCGCGTCCGTGGGGCAGGGCACCGGGCTGGGCGGGTTCCTCGGGCTGGAGGAGCCCAATCTCTTCGGGCAGGGCAAGCGCGGCCGGTTCCAGTGGCAGTTCGGCAAGAACATCAACGACTTCGACGTCTCGTTCACCGATCCGGGCATCCGGGAGTCGCGCATCTCGGGGACGATCGACGCGCACAACACGCGGTTGCGCTACAACATCGCCGATCTGGGCCAGGTGCGGCGCCGCGGGGCCAGCGTGCAGTTCGGCTTTCCGGCGTTCCACGACCGGTACGCCCGCCTGTTCGTCTCCTACGGGCTGGATCAACAGACGGTGACGGGCTCGGCCTCCAACGTGGCCTTCAGCCAGGTGTTCAACTGCCGCAACTGCGTGCGCTCCACACTGGGCGTCTCCGTGCTGCGCGACAACCGCATCAATCTGCCGTTCCCCACCGGCGGGACCATGGCATCGGTCGGGCTGTCGCACAGCGGCGGGGTGCTGGGAGGCGACGGCAACTTCCAGCGGCTGGACCTCGAGGGGCACTGGTACGCGCCGCTCGCCCAGCTGGGGAAGGCCGGCAATCCGATGCCGGTCGTGCTGGGGTTGTCGAGCCGCTCGGGACTCGTGTTCGGCAACTCGCCGTTCTTCGATCAGCTGTTCAGCCTGGGCGGCACGCAATACGGCATTCCGCTCCGCGGCTACGACGAGTTCTCGATCACCCCCCAGGGCTACGACCCCCTCGCGAGCACGCGCGGCGCCGCCCCCACCGCCTTCGGGAAGGCCTACTTCCTCATGACCGGGGAGGTCGGGCTGCGCCTGTCGCAGATGTTCTACGTGAACGCGTTCTACGACGCGGGGAACCTGTGGGCCCGCGCGGTGGACTGGAACCCCACCCGGCTGTTCCGGGGCGCGGGCATCGGTCTCGACGTCATCTCGCCACTCGGACCGCTGGGACTGGACTGGGCGTACGGCTTCGACAAGGTCGATGCGGCGGGCCGGCCGGCCCCGGGCTGGAAACTGCACTTCAAACTCGGCAACTTCTTCTGATGCCCCTTTTCTACGGAGTGGTTATGCGGCCCGTAGTGTTCGTGTGTCTGGCGGTCGGTGGCGTGGTACCGGCGGCGGCTCAAAACCCTCCTGCCGCGGCCCGGCCGGGCGCGCAGGCCCCGGCCGGACAGCGGCTGGCGTTCATCAGCTCCAGGACGATTCTCGACAGCACGCCCGGGTACGCCGCCGCGGAGTCGACGTTCTACCGCGAGTTCCAGGGCATGCGCGACGAGGTGCAGAAGCTGCAGCAGCAGCTCGACTCGGCGGTGCAGGCGTTCGATCAGGCCTCGATCGCCCTGTCCCCGGCCGCCAAGGACGCCAAGCGGCGTGATCTGCAGCAGATGCAGGATCGCATGACGCGACGCTCCTCGTCGCTCGATTCGCTGGCGCGCGCGCGCAACCAGGAGCTGCTCGGGCCGTTCCAGGCGCGGATCAACCTCATCATCCAGGGGATCCGGGCCGAAGGGAACTACGCCTTCATCTTCGACGGCGACGCGCAGGGCACCGGCATCGTCGCGGCCGACCCCGCGCTGAACCTGACGTCGAAGGTCATCGGCCGGCTGCGGCAGACCCCCTGAACGGCGAGGGGGCGTTGAGCGCAGCGCCCCGACGTACGCTGTCGGCTGCGGACGTCGCGGCGCTCACGGGGGGCCGGCTCATCGGCTCCCCGGACGTCACGGTCGCCGCGATCGCGCCCCTGGAGCGGGCCGGTCCCGGCGACCTCTCGTTTCTTGCCAGTGCCCGCTATCTCCCCTACCTTCAGCGGTCGCGCGCCG
The DNA here is from genome assembly GCA_036523455.1 of Gemmatimonadales bacterium. Classification (GTDB taxonomy): domain Bacteria; phylum Gemmatimonadota; class Gemmatimonadetes; order Gemmatimonadales; family GWC2-71-9; genus DASTHG01. The sequence goes on along the minus strand of DATDED010000301.1, from coordinate 1,456 downwards.
CCATCGTGCTCTGCGCCGAAGCGTTCGCGGCGGAGTCCGCCGGCCCCGCCACCCGCATCATCGTACCGGATCCGCATGCCGCGCTGGTGCATGTGCTCGGCGTGCTCTATCCGCCCCCGGCCTGGACCCCCGGCGTGCACCCGACGGCGGTGGTCGGGCCGGGGACGACCTGGATCGATCCGGTGGCGATCGGCCCCCACGCGGTGCTGGGGCGGGGGGTCCGGCTGGGACGCAACGTCCGGGTCGGCGCGCAGTGCGTCATCGGCGACAGCGTCACCATCGGCGACGACTCGGAGTTGAACCCGCAGGTCACCTGCTACGCCGGCACGACGGTCGGCCGGCGGGCGTTGCTGCACAGCGGAGTGCGCCTCGGCGGCGACGGCTTCGGCTTCCTGCCCGGGCGCGACGGCGCGCCGCATCGCAAGATCCCCCACGTGGGGCGGTGCGTGATCGGCGACGACGTGGAAATCGGGACGAACACCTGCGTGGACCGGGGCAGCGTGGACGATACGGTGATCGACGACGGCACCAAGATCGACAACCTCGTGCACATCGCGCACAACGTGCACGTCGGCAAACGATGTCTCATCATGGCGCTCGCGGGAATCGCGGGCTCGAGCCGCATCGAGGACGACGTCATCATCGCGGGCCAGGTCGGGATCTCCGACCACGTAACGATCGGCCGGGGCACGCGCGTCCTGGTCCAGGGCGGCGTCATCGGCGACATCCCTCCCGGCGGCACGTATTGGGGGACGCCCGCGCGGCCGCATCGCGAGGTGCTGCGCGCCCACGCGGCTCTGTACCGCCTCGGATCGCGGCCCGCGGCTCCGGACACGCCCACCGGGCCCGGCGATGGCGAGTCCCGCTAAGCGCCGCGGCATCGCCCAGGAGTCCGCGGTCACCGGCACCGGGCTGCATACCGGCGCGGCGACGCGGGCCACGTTCCGTCCGGGTGTAGCGGGAGGGGGCGTGGTGTTCCGGCGCACGGACCTGGAGGGCGCACCGGAGGTCCCCGCCCGGCTGTCGGAGGTGGAGGCCCTCGAGCGGCGGACGGCCATCGGACACGGGGCCGTCACGATCCACACGGTGGAGCACCTGCTGGCCGCGGTGGCGGCGCACGAGATCGACGATCTCCTCATCGAGCTGTCCGGCCCAGAGCCGCCGATTCTGGACGGCAGCGTGGCGCCCTATTTCGCGGCCCTCGCCGAAGCGCGGCCGGTCGAGGTGGAGGGGGAGCCGACGGTCCTCACGGTTACGGCGCCGTTCACCGTGACCGACGGCGACGCGAGCTACCTCGTCGCCCCGAGCAAGCGACTGCAGCTGACGGTGACGATCGAGTTCCCGCACCCGCTCATCGGACGGCAGGTGGGGAGCTACGACGTGACGGCGGAGACGTTCGCCCGCGACCTCGCCCCGGCCCGCACCTTCGGATTCACGAGCGAAGTGGCGGCCCTCC
>DATDED010000300.1:0-1898 GCA_036523455.1 Gemmatimonadales bacterium | reverse complement strand
CCGGCGCCCCCGCATCGACCGCGTAGGTCGTAAGCCGGGCGCGCAGCTGGGCCACGGTGAGTGACGGGTTCTGCGCCAGCAGCAGCGCCGCCACACCGGTGACGTGCGGTGCCGCCATCGAGGTGCCATCCCATGCGTCATAGATCGGCGTGCCGGTCACGAAGTTCCACGCCGACGACAGCACAGTGAAACTCGCGCCGCCGTCGGCGAAGTCGCCGCCCGGCGCGGCGATGTCCACCGTGGACCCGTAGGACGAATAGGTCGCCAGCAGGCCGTCGGGCCCGACGGCGGACACCGAGAGCGCCTCGGGATACGCCGCCGGATAGAGCGGGCTCGTGTTGGCGTCGTTGCCCGCGGATGCGACGACGAGCGCGCCCGCGTTGGTCGCCGCGATGACCGCGTTGTGCAACGTCGTGCTGCCCGAGGGTCCACCCAGGCTGAGATTGACGACGCGCGCGGCGCTCGGCGCGGTGACGGTGCCGCCCCCTCCGTCATCGGCGGGGAGCCCCGCGGCATAGAGAATCCCCTGCGCGATGTCGTAGAAGCTGCCGGCTCCCGACACGCCGAGCACCCGCACCGGCCGGATGCGCACGGTCCAGTTGACGCCGGTGACTCCGACACCGTCGTTGCCCACCGCGCCGATCGTCCCCGCCACGTGCAGGCCGTGGTTGCCCGAGGTCGTCAGCCCGATCGCACAGCTCCTCTTGAAGTCCCAGTCGTAGTCCGCGGGCTGCACGGGATCGGCATCGTAGCCGTCGCCGTCGCCCGCTTCGTCGATCGTGCCCCCGCTGCACTGCTTGACGCTGGTCCGGCTGACGAAGTCGTAGCCGTCGTGCGTCAGGTTGCCGGCCACCGCCGGGTGGTCGTACCGAATGCCGTTGTCCACCACCGCGACCAGGACTGCGGCGCTCCCGGTGGTGATCGCCCAGGCGCGGGGCAGATCGATCAGGCCGTAGTGCCACGCCTGCCGCGGGTAGAGGGGATCTCCCGGGACCGCGGCCATCGCCGCGCCGCTGCGGCGATGTGTGTCGAGTCGCACGAGGCCGTTGCGCTCCACCGACTCGATGGCGGGATCGTGGCGCAGGGCGGCCGCGATCGCGTCGCGCTGCAGCGAATCGCGCACCTGCACGCGCGCCGCGAGGAGGGCGGGGGACACGCCGCGGACGTGGAATTGCGCTGCGGCCGGGAGAGCGGACAGCCGCCCGCGGATGGCGACCCCCAAGCCCGCGGCCGTCGCCGGAGCCGCGAGCGCGGCCGAGCCGACCGGCGGCGCGCCCAGTGCCGACGCCCGGTAGGTGACGATGAGCTCGTCCGCTGTATAGGCGGGCTGCGCCGCGGCCGTTGCGGTCGGAGCGGGCACCGTAGCGATCGGTGAGAGGAATCCGCTCGTCGTCGTGATCTTCCCGCTGATTGTGGCGTTGGGGGTCGCGGTCGCACTGAACGACGCGATGGAATCGGCCAGACCGCCAACCGCGGCAGCGGCGGTCTGCGTTCCGGCGTGGACGCCGAGCGTTCGGATCCCGCTGGCGTGCCCGATGGAATCGGTGACTGCCTGCGCCGGGCTTACCGTGCCTCCGGCGGTCACCGACCAGCTCACGGTCGCCCCGCTCACCGGGTTGTCGAATGCGTCCCGCACGGCCACGAGGTACGGGATCGGCAGGACTGTCCCCGCCGGAGCGGTCTGTCCGTTGCCCCCCTGGACGGTGATGCGCGCCGGTGGTCCGGCACGGACGGTGAATGCATCGCTCGTGTCGGGGGCGAGTCCGGCCGCGACTGCACGGAGCCGGTACCCCGCACCGCGTTTGTCGAGGCGCAGATCGTTGAAGGTGGCGACGCCCGCTACCGCGAGCGCGGTGGTCGTGCCGGCGAGCGCGCCCCCGACGGCGTTGGACCCGAGC
>DATDED010000299.1:0-2591 GCA_036523455.1 Gemmatimonadales bacterium | reverse complement strand
AGGTACTGTCCTTCGCGGCGGGCCTTGATCAGGCCGGCGCGAAGCAACTCCTTCATATGATGCGAGATAGTCCCCTTGGAGACGGGGAACTGCTCACACAGCTGGTGACAGGGGTACTCCGCCGCGCTGCCGATGGCCTCGAGCAGCGCCATGCGCCGTTCATCCGACAGGGCCTTGGCAACCAGCTCGAATTCCCTCGAGGTGAGGGTCTTCGGGGCGGCGGTGCGGGCGGACATGGTTTGATATTGGTCAAACTATACAGGATTGTCAAGTCTGGCCCGGGCCGGCCAGCACCCAGGGTCGCGCAGCGACTCAGCGAGCGCAAGATAGGTTACAGGGAATCGGACGAGGGGCTCGTTCGCACAGGAGGCAGCCATGAACAGGTTTGCGGCGATTGGGATGATCGGCGCTGCTGCGCTGGTGATGATCACTGCCTGCAAGCGCGCAGCAGAGCGCGAGGGCACGCAGAGCGCCCCGCCTCCGTCGGCGCCGCCGGCGAGTTCGCCCGGGCCCCAGCCGACCGGCATGACGGGAGGCGGGGGGATGCCGATGAAGCCGGCTCGCATGATGCCTGCACGGGCCGACACGGCGGCAGCGCCGGTGGCGGCGGCGCCAGTGGCAGCGGCGCCAGTGGCGGCGGCGCCAGTGGCAGCGGCGCCGGTGGCGGCGGCGCCAGTGGCAGCGGCGCCAGTGGCAGCGGCGCCAGTGGCGGCGGCGCCAGTGGCTACTGCCCGCGTCGCGAGCGCCGCCGAATGCCCGCCGGTTTCGAAGGATCTCGTGGATAGGGGACGCAAGATCTTCACGGGAACCGGCAATTGCTACGCCTGCCATGGCAGCGACGCGCACGGCACCGCGGTCGCGCCCAACCTCACGGACGCGACCTGGCTCAACATCGATGGTTCCTATGCGGGCATCGCCGGCCTCGTACGATCGGGGGTGCCGCAGCCGAAGCATTTCCCAACCCCAATGCCGGCGGGGGGAGGAGCCCAGCTCGATCAGGGTCAGCTCTGTGCGGTCGCGGCCTACGTGTACTCCTTGTCGCACTAGGAGACATTGCAACCTTCGTGAGGCCGTGGCGGTGTAGCGTCACTGGCATCAGGCATGACTGTCCTGGCGCTTCCCGGGGACCCATCCGGGGTTACCGCGGGACCGCCCCCACACTCTTCCTAGGAGCAGTCTGACCCGTTTCTGAATGCGCCCGGCAATCCAAGTGAGGACTCTCATGCTCCAATGCCCACTGGAGATGCCCGGCGGTCATCTCATCCTTCACCACGACGGCCACACGCTGCTCCTGGCCACCGGTTCCCCGGTCTCCATGGGGCGCCGCCCCACTTACCGCTTCCTCGATCGCGAGATTCCTGTGCTCCGCCGCTACCAGGGTATGTCCATGGAGCAGTGGAGCGAGAGCGTCGGCGTCAACGTCGACGCGCTGCTCGGATGCGACGTGCTCGGCCGGCACGCCGTCACGATCGATCCCGAGGCCGGCGATGTCGTCTTTGACGAGGCCCCCCCGCGCCCCAGCTCGGGCGTCGCGCAGCTGGGGACGGTCGCGGGGATGCCGGTCGTCGAGGTCGGGTTGGCCGGAAGGAAGCTGCGGGCGCTGTTTCACACGGGCGCCACGCCGTCGTGCCTCCGCGAGGTCGACACCAGGATGCAGCGTTGTGTCGGGATGGCCCGGGATTGCTACCCGGGGTTGGGGGAGTTCACGACAGTGCTGCGAGCGGTGACGCTGACGCTCGGAGACCGGGAGGTCAGCCTCGAGTGCGGGCTACTGCCGCCCGCCGTCGAGCAGGCACTGCGCCCCGTGGATGTGCACGGCATCGTGGGCACGGACTTGTTGCGGGCGTTCGCCGTGGGATGGGGACCTGGCTTCAGCGAGTTGCGCCTGGTGGCCCGCCCCCTCACGGCGCCCGTTCGCATGGCCCGACTCGAAGTGGTTCATTAGTTAGGCCGAGCGAGCAGGGGCTCACCGACGCAGGTTACCTGGCCGCCGCCCCCGCGTGCGAAGTGCTGCGCACCTGCTCCCCCAACACCACGCGCACCAGGTGCGTCGCGCCATCGTCCACCAGGGGAATGACGGCGGGATCCACAGCCTCCCCGTCCAACTCCGCCTGCGCGATTCCCCGGCAGCGGTGATCCGGGTTGGCGACGAAGATTTCGTAGCCGGTGCTCCCGTAGCGCAACGTGATGGAGTACTCGGGCCACGCCGCGGGGATGCAGGGATCCAGCTCGAAGCTCGCCCCGTGGCGCTTGAGCCCGAGGATGCTCTCCAGCCCCGCGCGGTACATCCAGCCCGCCGAGCCGGTGTACCACGTCCACCCCCCGCGCCCGGCGTGGGCCGGGTGAGCGTAGACGTCTCCGGCCATGACGTACGGCTCGGTCCTGTACCGTTCGACGTCCGCGGCGCTCCGCGTATGGTTGATCGGGTTCAGGAGGTGAAACAGCTCCACGGCCTCGTCGCCGTTTCCGAGCCGGGCGACGGCCATCACGGTCCACACCGCGGCGTGGGTGTATTGCCCCCCATTCTCTCGCACCCCTGGCGGGTATCCTTTGATGTAACCGGGATCCTGGGCCGACTGATCGAACGGGGG
>DATDED010000298.1:0-3707 GCA_036523455.1 Gemmatimonadales bacterium | reverse complement strand
CTGCTCTGCAGCGACGGGCTGACCAAGCACGTCAAGGACGCGGAAATCGCCGAGCAGCTCGGCGCCATGACATCGGCCGAGCAGGTGTGTCACACCCTGCTGGACCTGGCGCTGGAGCGCGGCGGCAGCGACAACATCACGATCCTCGTGGGCCGAGCGCCGCCGAGCAAGGCGTAGCGCGGATGCCTGCGGCGCTCGAAGCCATCCGCCCCATCGCCCTCGAAGAGATCCGGGAAGCGCGCACGCGCATCGCGGGGACCGCCGTCCGTACGCCACTGGTGCGCCTGGAGCTGGGTCCGGGCTATCCCGACATCCGGCTCAAGCTCGAGAACCTGCAGCCGATCAACGCCTACAAGCTGCGCGGCGCCGCCAACGCCGTCGCCCTGCTGTCCGAGGCCGACCGCCGGCGCGGGGTGTGGACCATCAGCGCGGGGAATGCGGGCCAGGGCGTCGCCTACGCGGCGCGCGCGGCGGGTGTTCGCTGCACCGTCGTCGCGATCGCGACCGCGCCCGCCGCGAAACTCGAGCGCATGAAGGCGCTCGGCGCCACGCTCATCCTCGTGCCGTTCGAAGTGGCGTGGAAGGCGCTGGAGGAGCGGTCGTTCCCGGGGGTCGACGGCACGTTCATCCACCCGTTCGACGACCACAACTTCATCGCCGGCCACGCGACCATGGGGCTGGAAATCCTGGAGGACGCGCCGGACACCGCGGCGGTCATCGCCGCCATCGGCGGCGGTGGGCTCATCACGGGCGTCGGCAGCGCGGTCAAGGCGCTCAAGCCGGACGTTCGCATCTGGGGCGCCGAGCCGGCGACGGCCGCTCCCGCGGCGCTCTCCTTCGCCAAGGGATCGCCACAGGTGTTCACGCAGTGGACCGCGTCGTTCGTGGACGGCGCCGGGGGCCAGAGCCTGTTCCCGCGGATGTGGGAACGCATGAAGCCGGTGGTCGATGGCTGCATCGTGGTCACGCTGGAGCAGACCAAACGGGCCATGCGGCTGCTGGCTGAGAAGGCGCGTGTCATCGTCGAAGGCGCGGGGGCCCTGCCCGTCGCCGCCGCCTTATCCGGAACCGCCGGCCAGGGCCCGATCGTGGCGGTCATCTCCGGCGGCAACATCGATCTGAAGACGTTCAGTGAGCTGATCGGCGCGTGAGCACCGCGTCACAACCTCGGGAGGGGAATGTGCCAGGCGAGAACTATGACGCCATCGTCGTCGGTTCCGGGATCTCGGGTGGCTGGGCGGCGAAGGAGCTCACCGAAAAGGGGCTCCGGGTGCTGCTGCTCGAACGGGGCAAGAACGTCGAGCACGTCGAGGATTACCTGAACGCGTCCAAGGGCCCCTGGGAGTACCCCCACCGCGGCGGGCGTACGAAGGCGCTGGAGCGGGCCTACCCAGTGCTCAAACGGGATTACCCGCTGAACGAGAAGAACCTGGACTGGTGGGCCTCGGATCAGGACTCGCCCTATACCGAGGTGAAGCGGTTCGACTGGTACCGCGGCTACCAGGTGGGCGGCCGCTCCCTCACGTGGGGACGCCAGAGCTACCGCTGGAGCAACTTCGATTTCGAGGGCAACGCGCGGGACGGAATCGCCGTCGACTGGCCGATCCGCTACAAGGACCTCGCCCCCTGGTACGACCACGTCGAGCGCCACGCCGGAATCTCGGGCTCCCGCGAAGGGCTGCCGCAGCTGCCGGACGGTCAGTTTCAGCCGCCCATGGCGCTCAACTGCGGCGAGTCACTGATCGCCGGGCGGCTCGCGCACCTGTTCGACGGGCGCCGACACATCATCCCGGGACGGACGGCGAACCTCACGGAGGCCCTCCCCGACCGCGCCCCGTGCCAGTACCGCAACGCCTGCTGGCTGGGGTGCCCGCTCGGGGCGTACTTCAGCACGCAGTCCTCCACCCTCCCCGCCGCCATGGCCACCGGCCGGCTGACCCTCCGCCCGTTCGCCATCGTCACCGAGGTGCTCTACGACCGCGACCGCAAGCGCGCGACCGGTGTCCGCGTCCTCGACGCCGTCACCGGGCAGACGACCGACTACACGGCGCGCGTCGTCTTCCTGTGCGCCTCCACGCTGAACTCGACGTGGCTCCTCATGCGCTCGGCGACGAATGTGTGGCCGGGGGGCCTGGGAAGCAGCAGCGGCGAGCTGGGCCACAACCTGATGGACCACCACTTCCGCGTCGGTGCGCAGGGCACGATCGAGGGACTCGAGGACAAGTACTACCGCGGCCGGCGGCCCACCGGGTTCTATATCCCGCGCTATCGCAACCTGTTCGGGGACAAGCGCGAGTACCTGCGCGGGTTCGGGTATCAGGGCGGCGCGAGCCGGCAGGGGTGGTCCCGCGCGGTCGCCGAGTTGGGGGTGGGCGGGGCGTTCAAGGACGCGATGGCCCAACCTGGAGGGTGGACGATCGGGGCCACGGCGTTCGGCGAAATGCTGCCGAACCACGCGAACCAGGTCACGCTCGACCGGTCCCGGAAGGACAAATGGGGGCTGCCCGTGCTGGCGATCGACTGCGCCACGGGGGAGAACGAGCGCCTGATGCGCCGGGACATGATGCACGACATGGCGGAGATGCTCGAGGCGACCGGCGTCAAGAACGTGCAGACGTACGACCGCGAGTCGTTCCCCGGGATGGGGATCCACGAGATGGGGACCGCGCGCATGGGCCGGGATCCGAAGACCTCGGTCCTCAACGCGCACAACCAGGTGTGGGACGCGCTCAACGTATTCGTCACCGACGGCTCGTGCATGGTGTCCACCGCCTGCCAGAATCCGTCGCTCACCTACATGGCGATCACGGCACGGGCCGCGGATTTTGCCGTGAACCAGATGAAGCGCCATAGCCTCTAGACCGATTCCCACGGAGTCGACCATGCCATCGGAAATGAAACAGGACCGACTGATCGACCGCCGCGAGGCGATCCGGCGCGTGAGCGCCCTGCTCGGCGGCATCGCCCTGGTCGGCGAACCCCACCTCCTTGCGGGCACCCGCCCTGCCCGGGCGAACGCCTGGCACTTCTCCGCCGACGACGTCGCGTTCCTCGACGAAGTCGCCGACACGATCCTCCCCGAGACGAAAACCCCCGGCGCCAAGGCCGCCAAGGTCGGCGCGTTCATGGCGCTGATGGTCGCCGACACCTACGAGGAGCGCGACCAGCAGGTGTTCCGCGACGGAATGAGGACGCTCGACGCGGCGTGCCAGCGGATGCACAACGCTTCCTTCATGGAGGCGACAGCGGCGCAACGCCTGGCGCTGCTGGAGCAGCTCGATCGCGAGCAAAAGGCGTACATGGACGCGCGGGAGAGGAGCTCCGACGCTCCCGCGCACTACTTCCGCATGATGAAGGAGCTGACGTTGCTCGGCTACTTCACCTCGGAGATCGGCTGCACCCAGGCGATGCGCTACGAGGAAACGCCCGGGCGCTTCGATCCCTGCCTGCCGTACACGCCCGGCGAGACCGCCTGGGCGTCGCACGCCTAGCGCTCCCCCCGACACGTGAGAGGTCACCGATGACGACGACCGCGCGGATCCTGTGGACTTTCCTCGGGCTTGGCGTGGGTGTGCGCGACCTGGCCGCGCAGCAGCCCGTTGAGCCCCCCGTCACCGGGCGGTGGGACATCACCGTCGCGACGCCAACCGGCGGCTACCCGTCCTGGCTCGAGATGCAGTGGTCCGGAGACCGGACGCTCGTGGGCC
>DATDED010000297.1:0-2983 GCA_036523455.1 Gemmatimonadales bacterium | reverse complement strand
CTCGTCGAAGACAACTCGCCCTGCTGCGGCCGCGGGCACACCGAGACCGACCTGAATTCGTGGCACGCCTATCTCCCCGGTTGGGAATGGGAGGCCCAGGTGAGCCGCATCAGCGACAGCACCTTCCAGGGCTCGACCTGGAACTTCGAGCGCGGCTGGCGCCAGGCGCGCCAGCCGATGCTCAACTCCGAATTCGGCAACGTGTGGGGCTACGAAGGCAGCACCGGGGACGTGGACTGGAGCTGGGACTACCGCCGCGCGATCGACGCCTTCCGCCGCCACCCCAAGCTCGCCGGCTGGCTCTATACCGAGCACCATGACGTCATCAACGAATGGAACGGGTACTGGCGCGCCGACCGGTCGTGGAAAGAGACCGGGCTGGGCGGGATCGTGGACGGCATGTCGCTGCGGGACCTGCACGCGCCGCTGTACCTCGCGGTGGGCGACCCGGCGCTGGCCCGCGCGGCGCGGCCGGGCGAGCGAGTGGAAGTCCCGCTGTACGCGTCGTTCCTCTCCGGCAGCACCGCGTTCGGCGATTCGCTCACGATCCGCGCGGAGCTGTCCGGATGGAACACGCTGGGCGAGGAACGAACCTGGAGCACGTACGAGATGCGCATCCCCTACCGGCCCTGGATGTCCCTGGCGCTCGCGCCGTTGTCCGTCACGATGCCACGGGAGCCGGCGCTGGCCGTGCTGGCGGTGCGGCTGACGGACGGGTCCGGGACCGTGCTGCAGCGGAGCTTCACCGCGTTCGTGGTGCAGGGTAACTCCCCCGACTCGGGCGTCCTGGCGGACGGCAGCCCCGTGCGCGTGTCTCGCGTCGCCGCCGGCGCGGTGGCCGACGCCCGCTGGTCCCTCAAACACTGGACCGTGCTCGATGGCCGCAAAGTGGACGGGGCGGGGAGCGGCTATTTCGAATACCATATCCCCTGGCCTGCCGGTCTCGACGTCGGCGACGTCGCCGCCGCGACGTTCCTGGTCGAGGCCTCGGCGAAGCGCCTGAACGGCAAGGACCGCGACTCGACCGTCGCGGCCGGCGGCGATTACATGCGGGGCGGCGGTTTCCACGACCGCAGCGCGAATCGGAACAGCTACCCGATGACGAGTGGCGCGCCCTACCCGAGCGCCGTCACCGTACGGGTAAACGGCACGCTCGCGGGCGCCGTCGAGCTCGCGGACGATCCGGCGGACTCGCGCGGCATCCTGAGCTGGTACGCCCAGCCGCGCGACGGCCATCTGTACGAAGCCGGCTCGTACGGCCAGATGGTCCGCGTCGCGATCCCGCGCGAGGCGCTCGTCGCCGCGGCGCGAACGGGGCAGGTGGTGGTCCGCCTCGAGGTGGGGGAGGCGTTACCGGGAGGGCTCGCGATCTATGGGGCGCAGTTCGGTCGCTATCCGGTCGATCCGACGGTGCTGTTCGTGTTGCGGGGTCGCGGCGGTACGGCGACCGGCGCGCAGCCGCACGTGACCCGCGCGCCATTCGGCCGGCTGCCCGACGGCCGAGCGGTGGAGCAGTTCACGCTCACCAATCTCCACGGCGTCGAGGTCCGGGCGATCACCTACGGCGCCGTCATCACCGCGGTCCGGACTCCGGACCGGGACGGCAAGCTCGACGACGTCGCCCTGGGATTCGACAGCCTCGGGCCCTACCTGGGGCAGTCTCCCTACTTCGGGGCGATCGTGGGCCGCTATGCCAACCGTATCGCGCAGGGACGGTTCCAGCTCGACGGGCGGACCTACCGGCTGGCGCAGAACAACGGTCCCAACAGCCTGCACGGCGGGCTGCGCGGCTTCGACAAGGTGCTGTGGACCGGTGAGCCGTTCGAGGGAGACAGCGGTGCGGGGGTCGTGTTCCGCTACACCAGCCCGGACGGCGAGGAGGGATACCCGGGAACGCTGCAGGTCCGCGTGACGTACCGGCTCACGCCGGCGGACGAACTGGTGGTGGAGTACGAGGCGCAGACCGAGCGCGCGACGCCCGTCAACCTGTCCCAGCATACCTACTGGAACCTGCACGGCGCCGGCCGCGGCACGATCCTCGATCACGTCCTCACGCTCGAAGCGTCGGCCTTCACGCCCGTCGACTCCACGCTCATCCCCACCGGCGCGATCACGCCCGTCGCCGGCACGCCGTTCGACTTCCGAACGCCGACGGCGATCGGCGCCCGGATTGCGCAGCCCGACGTCCAGCTGCGCTTCGGCGGGGGCTACGACCACAACTGGGTGCTGGACCGGAGCGGAGGCGCAGCGGACACGGGGCTGGTGCACGCGGCGCGCCTCGTGGACCCCGCGAGCGGCCGCGCGCTCGACGTCAGCACCACGGAGCCGGGGATCCAGTTCTACTCGGGTAACTTCCTGGACGGGACCCTAACGGGAAAGGACGGGCACGTGTACGTGCATCGCGGCGGGCTGTGCCTCGAGACGCAGCATTTCCCCGATTCCCCGAACCACGCCAACTTCCCCTCGACCATCCTGCGTCCCCGGGCGGTGTACCACTCTCGCACGGTGTTCCGGTTCGGCGTCGTCCGGCAGCCCTGAGTGGCTCAGGGCGCTCCCGGCTTTTCCTTGAGCCAATCCAGCGCCGTCGTGAACAGGCTGCCGACGCTCGGCACCTTCCCGTCGGGGGTCAGGTGGTCGATGACGATCGGCAGGATGATGGCGAGCTTCCCCGTGAGCTCGGGCAGCGACAGGCCGGTCTTGCCGGCGAGCAGCCCGATCTGCTGGCTGCCGAGGATCGTCTCCACCTGAGCGGGTGCGATCGGCGGGTTGGGTCCGGTGCTAACCCATCCGGACACGACTTTCCCGAGGCCCCTGTCCTGGAAGCGCTTCACCAGCCCTTCGACCCCGCCCATTTGCGGACTGTTGATCAGCTCCAGCACCTGGGCGATCAGCCCCGAGGGATCCTCCGAGGCCACGGCGGTCGAGGTCCCGGCGGCGGCGGCCGCTCCGCTCAGTGCGCTGGTCACCTTCGCGGTGAGGTCAT
>DATDED010000296.1:0-4424 GCA_036523455.1 Gemmatimonadales bacterium | reverse complement strand
TCGTGGTCGCGTTCGAGAAACGCCACCATGTACCGGCTGCCGAGAGTCTTCAAGCCTTCGATCGCCCGGTCGCGACCCGGTCCATAGCGGTCGCAGTAGCCGCGCAGGAACGCGTCGGCCACCTTCGCCGGCTCCTGGGTTCCGAGGATCCGCGTGGCCATCTGCCGCACCTTGGGGTTGATGTCGGACAGCAGCGGCAGGATGTACTCGTTGTACCGGGGATCGCCGGTCCCGAGCAGGGGAGCCAGCGCCGCGATCACGGCGTCCTGGACGCGCGCCGAATCGTTGTTGCACCGTTTCAGCAGCGGCGCGACCATCGCCTCGTCGGGACTGCGGGCGAGCACGTTGATCGCGCGGAAGCGCAGGTCCTCGTCGTCGTGGTCGAGCGTGGACAGGGCCATCACCCACGCCTTCCGGCCGGGCGTGGCTTCCACGATCGTGAAGGCCTTCCGGCGGACCAGCGAGGAGGTGACCGAGAGCGCCGGCGTGATCCAGTCCAGCGCCTTGTCCGACGGGTTCTTCTTCAGCCACTCCATCGCCGCCAGGACGACGGCCGGGTCGGTGTGAGCGAGCATTCCCGGGATCCGGTGCACGAACCCGGGACCGGCGAGCACTTCGAGCGAGGCCATCGCGTTCTTTCGGGCCTGCTCGCCGTGGTTCGAGAGGAAGGGGAAGAGCGATTCCGCCGCGGCTTCCCACGGCACCCGGTTCAAAAGGACCAGGCCCGCCTGCCGCACCGCGGCGTCGTGATCGGCGGCGAGCCAACCCACGTCCTCGGGGTCGAGTCCCTGGAACGCCGTCAATTTCTTGAGCAGCTCGTCGCGCTCGGCCTCCCCCTTCCAGCCGCGCGCGCGCAGTCGGGTCAGAAGCGCGCGAGCCTCGGGCGGCGGGGGACGGTGCTTTTTTCCGAACATGGACGGTGATTCAGTGTAGCGTCCGTTTTCCGTCGTTCAAGCCAAAACGCGCCGCCGGACCTCCTCGGATCGACTCCCTCGCCCCGCCCCGGCTGCCCCGGCGGCGGGCGCAGGGCCGGGTCGCCGGCGTGTTACGCAAGGTAACGAGTTTCCGTAGTCGGGCGGCCGCGACGATCTTCGGTCCGGATTGCAACCACCGTCGCTCCAGGAGGTTGCGCGAGGAAGACGCCTCGCGGCACGCGAATCGCTCTTCGTCAGTCGGATGATTCCGCAAAGAATGCGTTTGTTTCCCGGAGGCTTCAGCCTCGTCGAGTTGCTGGTGGTCGTCGCGATCATCGGCCTGATCGCGGCGGTCGCGACTCCTTCGCTGATCCGGATGGGTCGCCGCCAGAAACTGCGCTCGGCCGCCGGCGAGATCCAGTCGACCCTGCTGGCGGCCCGCATGCGGGCGGTCAAGCGCAATCAACCGGCGAGCGTGTTCATCGTGCCGGCCGGGGGCTCCGTCAGCACCCACGAGCTCGACACGATCGAGGCGGATCCGCCGTCGCCGACGCCGACGCCGAGTCCCGTCCATCGGATCCTGCTCGCGGGAGACGCGATCCGGTTCGTCTCGCTGCCGCCGGGCCAGAAGGTCACGTTCGACGGGAACGGCCGCCGCGTCGGCCCGCCTGCTCCGACACCCGCGTCAATCATCGTCGAGGGCCCGGGCAGCGCAGCGCCCAACCAGATCACGATCCGCACCTCCCTGACCGGGCGCGTGGAAGTGGTGACACCGGCGGTGTGGCAGTGATCCGGAGGCGGGAAGCGGGACTGACGCTGGTCGAGCTGCTGATCGCTCTCGCCCTGCTCTCCTTCGTGCTGCTCGGCATCGTGCCGCTCTTCCTCTCCAGCGTGAAGTCCAACTACGCGGGAAACGAGTACACGAGCATCCACATCCTGGCTCGAGACCGGCTCGAGCAGCTCATGAACCTGCCCTTTTCCGACGCGCAACTCATTCCGGGCGTGTATACCAACGACCAGCCGCCGCGGCTTCCCGACCCGCACAACCCTTCGGCGCTCTCGATCATCCCCAACCCCTTCCGGATCACCTATCAGGTCTTCCAGTACCGGATTCCCGACTCCGCCACGGTCGCCAGCGGCGCGGCATTCACGCCGACGCGCGTGATCGCCTCCGGCCAGACCTTCCATTACAAGCGCATCGAGGTCACGGTCTCCGCGCACCAGTCGGGGACCTTTCCCGCGAGCTTCAACCCGTTCGGCATCGGCGCGCGCGTCGCGCGCGTCAGCGGGTGCGTGAACAATCCGGCTCCCGAGAGCGTGCTCTCGCTGAACGACGCGGGCCCATGACAGACGTAACCGTCCATCGCCGCGCGGGAGAGCGAGGGTTCACGCTCGTCGAAATGATCGTCGTCGTGTTCCTGCTCGCCCTGGCGATGCTGGGCATCCTCGCGGTCTTCGACGCGAGCGCGCGGGTCAACAAAAGCGAGCAGGACGTCGCCGACGCGCAGGGCGCCGTCCGCTACGGTGTCTACCAGATGACGCGCGCCATCCGCATGTCCGGCTCCGGCGGCCTATTCCTGACGCAGGCCGTCCTGAACGCGCCCGACGCCCAATTGGCCGGCATCACGCTTCCCAGCGGGACCTACGACAACGTCCCGACGGGGACGAAGGTGACGTCCCTGAGCGGCGACGTGAACGTGCGGCCGGGCACCGACATGATCGAGGTCCGCGGGGTCTTGAACTCGCCCCTGGTCGCCTTCGCCCCGGCGGGGCTGGGCGGCGGAGACGGCTGCGGGACCTGCGACGGCGCGAGCACGAGCCTCAACGTGATCGCCAGCGGCAACACCGGAGCCGGATTCGAGCCCCGGTCACGGGGGCTGGGGGGAAACCCCGGCGCCCATCACCAGGACACGATGTACCCGATCATCGATGCGTTCACCGCGGGGGCATCCAACGCCGCGCCGATGTTCGTCCTGGTCGCGAGCTCGAGCAATATCCACACGGGGTGCAGCGATCCTCTGACGGGAGCGCGGGCGTACATCCAGCCGCTCTACAACGTCGGCGTGATCACGGCGCCGACCCGACTCGTCGCCTCGAACACGTTCGGCGCCGTCAATTTCACCGACGCGGTAGCGAAGGAGTTGAACAACGAAAACCCGGCCGACGGAGGGATCTCCCCGCACGCGCTGCCGAACAACGCCCGCGCCGGAATCCTCGAGGACCTGCTCTTCTTCATCGACAACACCGATCCCAACCACCCCGCGCTGGCTCAGGGGACCCGGCGGGGGGCCGCGTTCGACGTCGTCACGCTCGCCGACGACGTCGAGGACATGCAGATCGCGTACGGCGTGGACGCCAACGGCGACAACGCGGTGCGGCGGACCACGGTCCCCGGCGGCACCGACACGGACGTCAACGTCTCGAACCAGCAGAACGGCGACGAGTGGAGACCCAACGTGCCGGGCGAGACCCGGTATACGGCGATCGATTTCCAGTCGGACCCCGCGCCCGGCACCTTCCCCCACACGGGCCCGGCGCCGGCGGCCCACTGCCCGCGGTTGCACGGCGTGATGATCTCCCTGGTCGCCAAGTCGCGGGATCCGGACCCGACGTACAAGGCCCCGGTCGCCCTCGGGGTGCGGGTGATGAACTCGCCCGTGACCATCAACTCGCCGTATCCGGACACGGCGCAGTACCCCGGCCTTCCGGGCGAGTCGCACTTCCGCCGGCGCGTCCAGATGCTGAAGATCAACCTGCGCAACTATGCCTTCGAGAACTGACGTGACCGCCGCGACGCGCCCTCATTCCCGCCGCGGAGAGCGCGGCGCCGCTCTCGTGCTGGCGATCCTGGTGCTCGCGATCCTGACCGTCGTCGGGATCGCCCTGATGCTGGTGACCTCGACGGAGGCGCGCATTGCCGCCAACGAGTGGTCGGTCAACCGGGCCTTCTACGCGGCCGACGCCGGGATCCGGTGGGCCGCGGTCGAGCTGATCGTGCCGACCGCGTTCATGCTCCGCCCCGAGTTCGTCGCCTCGCCGACCGGCACGGTCCTGTTCCAGATGCCCAGCCACAAGAACTCCCTCTCGGGCTTCTTCACCGGCGACGTGCTCGACACGCAGGGGCAGGGCGCCGACATCCAGGTGCGCGTGCAGAACCCCAGCCTGATCTCCCGCGATTTCGCTCCGGGCGGCCGCATGAACGAGGCGGGAGCGGGCAGCCAGTACCTCTACGCGTTCGAGGTGCGCACCAGCGCCGGCGACAACGCCCAGCAGTACGCGAAGGCTCTTCAGGCGGACATGAACCTCGGTCCATTGCCCCGGGACGCAGTCCCGTTCGATCGATAGAGCGACGACAGACGGAGCGAACGTGCATCCAGTCAAGACATCCGGGAGCCTGATCGGATTCGTCACGCGCCACCGCGTGCGGATGGCGCTGCTGCTCATCGGGTTGAACGCCGCGCCGGCGTTCGCCGACGACCGCCAGCTGCTCCAGGCCAACGCGGGCGCCAA
>DATDED010000295.1:0-4960 GCA_036523455.1 Gemmatimonadales bacterium | reverse complement strand
CGCCGAGCGGGCGCACTGGGAGCAGGTCCTGAGTGGGAGCGGGGTTCCGGCGGACACGCTGCGATTCCCCGCCCTCGCGCTCGACAGCGCAGGCCGGCCGATCCCGGTGATGAGCACCGACCCCGCGGCGTGGCTGCTGCTCGAGAACCTGGGCGAGGCTCGCGAAGCCGAGTTGCTGCGCCCGTTCCTGCTGCCCTACCCCGTGGGCCTGTTGATCGACGGAGTCGGTCCCGTCGCTGCCAACGACGTCTACGCCACTCCCGCGGTGTGGGAGATGTTCGAGCGGGACCTGTACCATTCTCCCCGGGTGGTGTGGGGCCGGGAGGTGAACGTGCTGGTCTCCGCCCTTGCGCAGCGCCTCCGCATGAGCCCCGACTCGGTCGCCAGCGTCGTTCTCACCCGGACGCTCGAGGCGGTGACCCGCTCGGGGCTCAAGCAGGCCGAGCTGTGGAGCTATCGGCTCGAGGACGGCACCCTCCGGCCGTTCCGTTACGGATCGAGCTCCGACGTGCAGCTGTGGAGTCTCACCGACCTCGCCGTGCAGTTCCTGCTCGCGCGGCTCTCCCCTTAGAGGGACCCTGACCGTGGCCAACTTCGGCGTCTTCGACCTGCTCGTCATCGCCGCCTACTTCCTGGTCCTGCTCGGCATCAGTGTCTGGGCCGCGCGGCGGGAGAAGAACGTGAGCGCGGATTTCTTCCTCGCGAGCCGCGATGTCGGCTGGCTCGCCGTCGGCGCCAGCCTCTTCGCTTCGAATATCGGGAGCGAGCACCTCGTGGGGCTCGCCGGCACCGGGGCGTCGAGTGGGCTCGCCGTGGGACACTTCGAATGGCTCGCGTGCCTGATCCTGCTGCTGCTCGGGTGGGTGTTCGTGCCGTTCTATCTGCGCAGCGGGGTGTACACGATGCCCGAGTTCCTGGAGCGGCGCTACAATCCGGCGTCGCACGCCTATTTCACGTGGGTCTCGATCATCGGGTACGTGCTCACCAAGATCAGCGTCACGTTGTTCGCCGGCGGCGTCGTGATGCGCGCGGTGACGGGGCTGAACTTCTGGACGAGCGCCGTGGTGCTGATCGTCGTGACGGGTCTGTACACCGTGACGGGGGGTCTGCGTGCCGTCATCTTCACGGAGGTGGCGCAGGCGGTGGTCCTGATCATCGGCTCCGCGACGCTGGCCGTGCTGGGCGTCCGGGCCGCCGGCGGGTGGGGCGGCCTCGAGGCGAAGGTCCCAACCGAATTCTTCTCCATGTGGAAGCCGACCACCGATCCAAACTTCCCGTGGACCGGCATCGTGTTCGGCGCCCCCATCCTCGGCGTCTGGTACTGGTGCACCGACCAGCACATCGTGCAGCGTGTGCTCGCCGCCCGCAACGTGACCGAAGCGCGCCGCGGCACGATCCTGGCCGGGTTCCTGAAGATCCTGCCGGTGTTCATCTTCGTGCTGCCCGGCATCGTCGCCGCGGCCCTGTACGCCGACGTGCGCTCGGGCGCCACCGACTCGGCGTACCCCGTGCTGGTGACGCGGCTGCTCCCCGCCGGCTTCAAGGGGCTCGTACTCGCCGGCATGCTCGCGGCCCTGATGAGCTCCCTCGCCTCGGCGTTCAATTCCTGCTCGACCCTTCTCACCTGGGACGTGTACCGCAAGGCGAGGCCCCACGCCAGCGAGGCCCGGCTCGTCACGGTGGGGCGGCTGACGACGGTCGCGCTCGTTGGGGTCAGCCTCCTCTGGATCCCGTTCATGAAGTACATCTCGTCCCAGCTCTACATCTATCTGCAAAGCGTGCAGGCGTACATCGCCCCGCCGATCGCCGCCTGCTTCCTGCTCGGGCTGTTCTTCCGTCGCCTCAACGGTGCCGGGGCGATCACCTCGCTGGTGACCGGCTTCGTGCTCGGCGCCTTGCGGCTGGGCCTGGAGCTGGCCAATGGCCCGGCGAAGACCGGGCTGCCCGATGGCATCTGGGCGTGGATCGCCGAGATCAACTTCCTCCATTTCGCGGTGTTGCTGTTCGCCATCAGCACGACGGTGCTCGTCACGGTGAGCCTGCTCACCCCGGCGCCCGCGCCGGCCCAGATCGCCGGGATTACATATGGAACGACGCCTCCCAGTGCGCCCGCCGCGGCGCCAGCGGACCGGCAGGGATGGCGGTTGAACGTGGGGCTGTCCATCCTGCTCGCCGCGCTGCTCGGAGTCCTGTGGATCATCTTCGCGTAACGGCGCTCCTCGCGCTGCTCGGCTGCGCCGGGCAGCGCCAGCACGCCGATCGCTACGATCCCGCGCACGATCTGGGCGCGGTGTACCAGAATGTCCAGCTGGCGGGGATCTTCCCGGATTCCAAAACGTTCGCCGACGCGCGGCCGCGCGTCGCGCCGGCGGAGATCGTCGCGCAGTACGACTCCGCGCGTCGCCTCGCGGGGTTCGACTACCGGGGGTTCGTCGAACGGAATTTCGAGCTGCCCCGGGCGGTGGGCGAAGGCTTCCAGACGGATCGGTCGCAGACGATGGAAGCACACATCCGCGCGCTCTGGCCAGTCTTGACACGCCCCCCCGACAGCGCGGATGCCCGCTCGTCGCTGATCCCGCTCCCGAACGCGTACGTCGTCCCGGGCGGGCGCTTCCGCGAGGTCTATTATTGGGACTCCTACTTCACGATGCTCGGGCTCGTCGAGAGCGGGCGCACCGATCTCGTCGGCCACATGCTCGACAACTTCGCCCACCTGATCGCCACCGTCGGTCACATCCCCAACGGCAACCGGACGTATTACCTCGGCCGCAGCCAGCCCCCGTTCTTCGGGGCGATGGTAGGGCTCTACGCGCGAGCCACCGACACCACGCAGGCGCTTCGCTACCTCGACGCGCTGGAGGCGGAGCACGCATTTTGGATGGCCGGTGCGGAGCGGTTGTCGCCCGCCCAGACCTTCCGCCGCGTGGTACGGCAGCCCGACGGGGGGTTACTCAACCGGTACTGGGACGACCTGCCCGAGCCCAGACCGGAGTCCTTCCGCCAGGACTATGAACTGGCCCAGACACTTCCCGCGACGGAACGCGAGGCGTTCTATAGAAACGTGCGCGCCACGGCCGAAAGCGGGTGGGACTTCTCGAGTCGCTGGATGCGAGACCCGAAGGATTTGCGGACGCTGGAGACGACGGAGCTGATCCCGGTTGATCTCAACAGTCTCCTCTATGAGGCCGAGCGCACGATCGCCGCGCTGCGGGCGTTTCGCGGGAGCCCGGGCGACAGCGCAGTCGCCGACCGGTATTCGCGGGCCGCCGAGCAGCGCCGCCAAGCGCTGCTGGCGATCGCGTACGATCCAGGCAGCGGCTTCTTCTACGACGTGCGCTGGCGCACCGGCGAGCGCGTGGCCGACCGCCCGACGCTGGCGGCGGCCGCACCGCTGTATTTCGGACTGGCCACTCCCGAGCAGGGCGTGCGTGTCGCCGCGCGTCTTGAACGGGAGTTCTTGAAGCCGGGGGGGTTCGTCACGACCCTCATCGCCTCAGGGCAACAGTGGGACGCGCCCAACGGGTGGCCGCCCCTGGAGTGGCTGGCGATCGAAGGCGTGCGCCGCTACCGGCGCGATGACCTGGCGGACGCCGCCCGGGACCGCTGGCTCGCGTTGAACCGCCGCACGTATCGCGCCACGGGCAAGATGATGGAAAAGTACGACGTCGTCGACCTGAACCAGCGGGCCGGTGGTGGAGAATACCCGACCCAGGACGGCTTCGGGTGGACCAACGGGGTCGCCTTGGCGCTCGCCGCGCAGCAGCGGACCGTCCCCCCGACACGCCCACCCAAACCGCGGATCCATGCGCCTGTGCGCTCTCGCGAGCAGCCCGCCCGCGGCGTGCACGCCGCGTTGAGTCTCGAGCCGGCGTATCCGTAGAGCCGTGGCGAACCCGCTCGGTCGGTGCGACGCCTTGACGCAGCGACTCGTGGGCACGGTCCTGTCCACGCCCGGCGCCACACCGAGCGAGCTGCGCCGCGCCGTCCTGGAGCGGGGCAAGGTGCCCCCCCCGCTTGCCTCCTATGTGGACAAGGTTGCCCTGCACGCCTACACGGTCACGGACGCCGACGTCGCGGCACTGGCGCAGGCGGGCTACTCCGAGGACGCGATTTTCGAGATCACCGTCTCCGCGGCGGTGGGCGCCGCGCTGAGCCGGCTCGAGCGCGGCCTCGCGGCGCTCCGCGGCGAGGAGCCGGACTGATGCGCGTCCGTGCGGTCGAGCATGGACACCGCCTGGCCGAGCGCCTGAAGCTGATGCTCATCCGGGTGGTGAGCGGGCGCCGGGTGCCCGACATCGTCAAGACGCTTCTCTATCGGCCGGAGCTCTTCGGCCGCGCGATGTGCGACTGGACGCAGGCGGTGATGCGCGGGCCATCGCCCTGGAGCGTGGGCGAGCGGGAGCTGTTCGCCGCGTTCACATCCCGCCTGAACAAGTGTCTGTTCTGAACGGGGGCTCACGGCGCGGTCGCGTCGCTGGCCCTGAAAGACGACACGCTGGTGGAGGCGGTGCTGGCGGATTGGCGCACGGCGCCGATCGATCCGAAGTTGCGCGCGACGCTCGGCTTCCTGGAGAAGCTCACCCTCTCCCCGGCCGACATCCGACCCGCTGACCTCGCACCGCTGCGTGCCGTCGGCGTCGGCGACGAGGGCATCGAGGACGCGATCCAGGTCTGCGTGCTGTTCAACATCTACGACCGGATGGCCGATTCGCTCAAATTCCATCTGCCCGGCCCCGACGGGTACGCGGCTTCGGGGCGGTCGCTGATGCAGCGGGGCTATCTGCTCTAGAAGCGCGACTGCACGAGCCGGCTGTCCAGTTGCCGATACAGCTCGATCATCTGCGTTGAAACGCTCGCGCTGTCCACGCGGGACAAGCTCTCGATCTGCGCTTCGAAGATCTGGCAGCGCGATGTTCGGGCGACCGGCGGTGCGAATCCTCGCTTGGTGTCGCCTTCACCG
>DATDED010000294.1:0-4193 GCA_036523455.1 Gemmatimonadales bacterium | reverse complement strand
GCTGACGTAGGTCGTGCCCCACCCCTTGTCCGCCGCCACCTTCGTCAGCGCCGCCGTCAACGTCGTCTTCCCGTGGTCCACGTGCCCGATCGTTCCCACGTTCACATGCGGCTTCGTCCGCTCGAATTTCGCCTTCGCCATGAGATTCCTCGTTCTCGGTATACGGTCGTCGGTCGTCAGTCACTTCCGATTACAGACAACCGACAACAGATGACGCCTTTCGTCGTTCAGAGCTCGCGAGCGGGATTGAACCGCTGACCTCGTCCTTACCAAGGACGCGCTCTACCGACTGAGCTACGCGAGCGACATCCCAGCATCACAGAGCGGGCGACGGGGCTCGAACCCGCGACCCTCAGCTTGGAAGGCTGATGCTCTACCAACTGAGCTACGCCCGCGCGCTCCCGCGCGCCCCGATGGTGGGGGAAGGATTCGAACCTTCGTAGGCCGAAGCCGGCAGATTTACAGTCTGCTCCCTTTGACCGCTCGGGCACCCCACCTGGCCCTGCGTCGTCTCGGCCGGCTCGCCGCTTGGTGCCTCCCACTGACGACGCACCCCGCGCCTTGCGCCGCGGGGTGAATTGTGTTTCGAGTCGCGATCTCCGCTTCGGGCTTCGTGAGCTGACGAAGGGACTCGAACCCTTAACCTGCTGATTACAAATCAGCTGCTCTACCAGTTGAGCTACGTCAGCTGGGCATCGTCAAACTTTACAGACTCATAGCTTAACCGCCCCGGGCGTCAAGGGCAAGGGAAGGAGCCGGAACGAGTTAGCCCTTGGGCTTCAACAGCTCCCGGAACGGCCCGTACTGGTCGAGGGAGGCGAGCGCGAGGTCGGCGTGCACGGACGAGAAGTCCATCCCTTGCAGGATGGCGGTTTGCAGCAGGTCGACCGCGGTTTCCCGGTCACCCAGCAGCGCGTGAATACGAGCTCGCTGGTAATTGTCCCCGCCGCGCATGTACCGCTCGGGACTCGCCTTCAGCAGGCTGTCGAAACGCACCGCCTCCGCCCGTTTCCCCTCGCGTGCCGCGATGGCCCCGAGGGTGCCGAGAGCCGCAAACCGGCCCATGGCGCCGCTGGCCCTGGGGGATGCGATGAAGCTCTCGAGCAGCCGGCGGGCGTCCTCCAACCGCCCGGCCTCGAAGTACGCCTGCGCCAAGCCGAGCCCGCCATCGTCCTCCCGCCCCACCTCCGCCCGCCGCCGCTCGTACCAGGTGATGGCCCTGTTGACCGCGTCTCGGGCCGCTTCGGGATACCCGTGCGTCCGCAGCTCCGCCGCCGCCAGCAGCGCCACACTCCCGGGTGTCCAGGAATCCTGGGACCCGACCTGCTGAGCTTCGTCCAGGCGTTGCCAGAGGTCGTCCAGGCGGCCAAGGGTCGCCAGCGCACGCACCTCGGGGACCAGCCCCCCGAGCTGCCCCGGTGCACGGCGGCGACCCGCGGTCGCCTCTTTCAGCTCACGACGGTGTTCGCCGAGCAAGTGCAGCGCGGTCGTCATGTCCCACGCGTAGACGTAAGTCCCCCGAAACAGGCCGCGATCCGGATCGACTCGCTCCATCGAGGCGAGCGCCTCTTGTGGGCGATTGAACGAGATCGCCCCGTTGGCGAGCAGGTACTCGGCATCGGAGCCGGGGGCGACCCGGGCCAGCTCGCGCGCGGCCTGGAGGGCGGCCGGACCATTCCCGCGCACGACGCCGGCCACCCAGGCGAGATAGCTGCGATCGGCAGGGGCGAGCGGTCGCTTCGATCGCTCCAGTCGGCGCACGATGGAATCCGCGCCGCCGTGCTCTCCCAGATTGAGGCGGGCGGCCGCCGACCAGATCATGGCCACACTAAACGTCGAATCGCCCGCCGCCGCCCGGTCGAAATGGTCGCGGGCACCCGGATAGTCGAACCGGGCGAAGCGATCCAGTCCCTCGACGAACTCCTGATAGGCCGCGTAATCGGGCGGCTGACTCGCCGCGGCCGCCCAGCCGGCCAGCTTCGGGTTGAAGAGGGTCCCCAACGCGATCATCACCTGCTCACGCAACTTCTCGATCGCGACGAGGGGATTGGCAACCGGCCCGACCACCGGATCGAGGGCCCGCATCACCTTGCCGTCCCGGGCGTCCGCGATGTCGATCTGAAACCGGAGGCTGTCCCCCTGCCGGTAATACGCCCCCGAGACGACGGTCCGGGCCTGCGTCTCCCGCCCCAGCGCGCGGATCCCGGCGGCACCGCCGGCTCCGGGGGCCGAGGAGGTCGGCGTGGCGGTCCTGGCGATCACGGTCACCGAGGGGACGACCTCGACGAGCCCGGTCTCAGTCAGTCCCTGCGTCACCCAATCCGCGGCCATGTGACCGAGAGGATCGAGTGCCACATCCCCCGTGCGGTTCTCGAGGACGTCGACGACCACCCGACCAGGGACGAGCGCAGAGCCGCGGCGCCCCATCAGCGCGAGTCCGACTGCGGCCCCGATCAGTACCAGTGCCAGGACGGCGCCTCGCCAGCTCGGGCGATTCGCGAACCTGCCCCTTCTCGGCAGACTCGGACGGTGCGACGATCCGCCGAGCGCATCGGCGAATTCGGTGACCGTGGCGAAGCGATCCGCGGGCAGGGGCGCGAGCGCCCGGGAGATCGCGTGCTTCACGGCACGCCCCTCGCCGGTGCTGGCACCGCGCAGCACACCGCTCGTCCCCAGGACGTCCCAATTGGCGACGTCGCCGAACCCGGCCCGCGCGGGCAGCTCGCCGGTGAGCAGCTCGAAGAACAGGCAGCCCAGGCTGTAGATGTCCGAGCGCGCGTCCACTTCGCCACCCATCGCCTGCTCCGGGCTCATGTACCCCGGCGAGCCGACAGCATGCCCCGTCTGCGTGAGGGTCTCGCCGCCGGCGGCGCTGATGGCGCGGGCGACGCCGAAATCGGCGACCACGGGGTGGCCGCCCGACATGAGGACGTTCTCGGGCTTGATATCGCGGTGCACCACCCCCTGCGCGTGGGCATAGGCGAGCGCGTCCGCGATGTCGAGCACGACGTGCACCGCGTCCTCGAGCGGCAGCCGCCCCTGCTTGACGAGGCGGTGCCGGAGCGATTCGCCTTCGATGTACGGCATGATGTAGTACAACAGGCCGCTGGCCTCGCCGGCCGCGAAGATCGGAACGATGTGGGGGTGGGTGAGTCGGGAGGACAGCTCCACCTCCCGGATGAAACGGTCGTACATCAGGCGGCTGGCGATGTCCGGCTCCAGGACCTTGATGGCCACGGAGCGTCGCGGATGTTGCTCGGTAGCCAGATACACCCGCGCCATGCCCCCGGCCCCGATCTGCCGTTCCACCTGGTAGCGGGGAGCCAGGCTGTCACGCAGCAATTCGATCACGTCGGCCATCACCACCCAAATTAGCGGCAAAACAGGCCTCGCGCCGAGGCATCTGGCCGTTTTTGCCGGCGCGGCTACTATGCAGGTCGATCATGAGAGTCGCTCGCAGTTCCCCGTTCGCGCGGCTGTCGGCCTACTATGCGGTTCTCGTAGGCGCGGTTTGGGCGCTCGTCACCTTGGTGCCCACGATTCCGGAGCTATTGGAGCAGTTCCGGCAGCAGTCGGCGCTCGTGGGCAGCCGGGCGCGCGATCTCTCCGACGTGACCGGCGGGGTGAGTCTGCCCCAGAGCCAATGGGCGCTGATCACCTTCATCTCGATGCTCGCGTCCCTCGCGCTGGTGGTGCCGGTCGCGTACGTGTACATGGTGACGAAACAGCGGCGCGGTTACGACCAGTCGGTAGTGCAGACGGTGATCATCCTGCCCATGGTGGTCGCCGGCACCCTCATCCTGGTACAAAACAGTCTCTCGCTCGCCTTCGCGCTTGGCGCCGTGCTCGCGGCCGTTCGGTTCCGCAACACGCTCAAGGACACCAAGGACGCCGTTTACATCTTTCTCGCGCTGGCGGTCGGCGTTGCGGCGGGAGTGTTCTCGCCCGCCCTCGGTGCGGTGAGCTCCGTCCTCTTCAACGTCGTCGTGCTCGGGCTGTGGCATTTCAACGTCGGGAACATCTATGTCGATCAGCAGGGGCGCGTTGCGCCACTGCGCCCCGGCGAAGCCCTGCTGGGACCGGCGAAGACCGGAGAGTTCATGGCGGTGGGCGACCCCAAGCTGCTGGAGGCCCTGACGCCCGACGAGCTCGACCAGGTGGCAGACCGGGCGGCACGCCTCCAGGCGTACATC
>DATDED010000293.1:0-6462 GCA_036523455.1 Gemmatimonadales bacterium | reverse complement strand
CCGCATCGCGTTCGGGCTCGCCCTGCTGGTGCTGCTCGCCACGGGACGGGCGTGGATCACGAAGTGAGGCGCGTGCGGGTGATCGCGTAGCCGTGCTGCACGAAACACCGAAGGACCTGAACTCCGGCAGCGGCGGCCGGTCCAGCGACTCGGGCTTCACGTCGACGACCCGGGGGCGTTCCTCGCGGCACTTCAGGCGCCGCCAACCCATCACGAGGGCCACTCATGAGCAGCGCCGCATTCTACCGCATCAGCGCCGCCCTTCTCGTCCTGTTCGCCGGCGGGCACACCGTCGGCTTTCGTCGCGTCGATCCCCGCTGGGGAATCGACGCGGTCGTCTCAGGCATGCAGACGACCCGATTCGACGTGCAGGGGATGTCGCGCACCTACTGGGGCTTCTATGTGGGGTTCGGGCTCTTCGTCACCGTCCTGCTGCTGTTCGCGGCCGTCCTCGCCGGGCAGCTGGGCAGGCTCTCCGCGGAGGTCCTGCACGCCATGCCGCTCGTCACCTGGGGGCTCGCCCTCTCGTTCATCGCGGTCACCTACCTCAGCTGGCGGTATTTCTTCCCGGCGCCGGTGATCTTCTCGGCGGTCATCGCTCTCTGCCTGGTCGTCGCAGCCTGGCTGTCCGGGCGCGCCTGACCCGGGTCGGCTACTTTCGAAACAGCGGCGACACCAGCAGGGGGGGTCCGTGGACCGCAAGGCGTTGATTCGCGAATACAAGGAGCGGCGCCCGGTGATGGGCGTCTACCAGGTGCGCAACCTGACGAGCGGCAAGGTGCTCATCGGCTCGAGCACCGACGTGCCGGCCATGCTCAACCGGCAACAGGCGCAGCTCCGTCTGGGCGTGCACCCCAACCCGCAGCTGCAGCTCGACTGGCAGACGCTCGGCCCCGACGCGTTCGCCTTCGAGCTCCTGGACACGCTTACGCCCCCCGATGAGGGCGAGTTCGACCCGCGCGCGGACCTGAAGGTGCTGGAGACGTTGTGGCTGGAGAAGCTCGCGCCGTTCGACGACCGTGGGTACCATCGCCGCTAGGCGATCGCACTCCGTCGAGCGGACTTCGAGCACAAGAATCGGATAGATCGCCACGGCCGGTTTCGATATCCTGGCTCCATGCACAGGACGATCGAGCCGACGATTCTCTACTTCGGCACACCGGTGGCGCTGATCTCAACGCTGAACGAGGATGGCACCCCCAACATCGCACCCATGTCGTCCGCCTGGTGGCTCGGCTGGAGCTGCATGCTGGGACTCGGGACGATGGGCCAGACCTCCGCGAACCTGATCCGCACGCGCGAGTGCGTGATCAATCTGCCCAGTGACGAGCAGGTCGCCCACGTGGACCGGCTGGCGCTCACGACCGGACGCAACCCCGTGCCCGAGAAGAAGGTCGGCTGGGGGTATCGCTACGAGCCCGACAAGTTCGGCACGGCGGAGCTGACGCCGCAGCCGTCGCTCGTCGTCCGGCCGCCGCGCATCGCGGAATGTCCGGTGCAGATGGAAGGGGTGGTGCACGACGTGCGGCCGTTCGGCAAGAACGTGTCGGCGAACGCGTTCGAGGTCCACATCGTGAACCTGCACGTCGAAGAGTCGCTGCTCGACCTCAGCGGACCGCGCCCCCACATCGACGCCGAGCGGTGGCGTCCGCTCATCATGAGCTTCACGCGGTTCTTCGGACTGGGCGGCGAAGTCCATCCATCGCGCCTGGCCGAGTCGGACTTCATGACGTTCGTGCGCGGCGGCACGGGCCCGCGGCCGGAGGTGGCGAGCTCGCGCTCCTCCTGAGGAACGTCTTCTTCCTCGGTGCCTGGTTGGGCTCCTTCCTCGGTGGTCAGACGAGCCGGCAGGCGCTGGACGTGGTGCGCGCGTATCTCGCCGACCATCCAAATCTGCCGGTCGATTTGCGACAGAAGGTGCTGCAGAACGCGGACGAGTTGGAGCGCACGGTGCGGATCCGCGCGCGCTGGAGCGAGCAGTAGCTCCTCGCGCTGGAACGCCGCAGGCCGCATTCTTGAGCGTCCACATCTCCACCTGAGGCCGTCGCCGATGCCGCGTCTCCCGTCGCTCGCCGCGCTCCTGCTGCTCGCCGCCCCGCTTGCTCACGCCCAGCAGGTCGACACGACCCTCTGGGCCAACATGCGGTTCCGGTTCATCGGACCCGACGGGAACCGTGCCTCCGCGGTGGTCGGCGAGCCAGGCAACCCCCTCATCGCCTACGTCGGCGCGGCCTCTGGCGGCGTCTGGAAGACGGAAGACGGCGGGGTGCACTGGCAAGCGGTGTTCGACAGCGAGCCGGCTCAGGCGATCGGCGCACTCGCCATGGCGCCGTCGGCCCACAACACGCTCTGGGCCGGCACGGGAGAGACGTTCTTCATCCGTCCGACGACCACGCTGGGCAACGGCGTGTACCGCTCCACGGACGCGGGCCGCAGCTGGCAGCACATGGGGCTCGACTCCACCGGCCGCATCGCGCGCATCGTCATCCACCCCTACAACCCGGACATCGTGCTGGTGTGCGCGCTGGGCCGATCCTACGGCCCCTCCCCCGACCGTGGCGTGTACCGCACCGCGGACGGCGGGAAGACGTGGACGCGCGTGCTCTTCGTGGATCCGAACACGGGATGCTCCGACCTGGCGATCGATCCCGGCGACCCGAACACGCTGTTCGCCGGGATGTGGCAGTTCGAGATCAAGACCTGGCAGCTCCACAGTGGCGGACCGGGCAGCGGCCTCTGGATGTCGCGCGACGGCGGCGTGACCTGGCAACGACTCGCGGGACACGGGCTGCCCGCGGCGAGCCATGCGGTCGGGAAGATCGCGGTCGCCGTGGCGCCCTCCGACCCGAATACCGTGTACACGCTGATCGAGGACACCGACCCGAGCCTGTACCGCAGCACCGACCGCGGTAACACGTGGCAGTTGATGAGCCGCAATCACGACATGGCCGAGCGGGCGCCCTACTACGTGCGTTTCGCCGTCTCGCCCGACGACGAGGACCGGCTCTACTTCGTCACGGTCCGCTTCAGCGTCTCCCTGGACGGTGGGCGGACGCTCGCCCGCTCCGGCTTCGGCGCCGGCGGCGATAACCACGACATCTGGATCGATCCGGAGAATCCCGACCGCTACATGATCGCCCACGACGGCGGCGCCAGCATCACGCTGAATCGCGGCCGCAGTTACGCGCGGGTCGTGCTGCCGATCGCCCAGATGTACCATGTCGCGACCGACACCCGCGTCCCCTACTTCGTCTACGGCAACCGCCAGGACGGCGGTTCGTACCGCATGCCGAGCCGCAGCTTCTCCGGCGGGCTGACCGAGGGGGTGTGGGGAGGAGTCGGCGGTTGCGAAGCGGGGTTCGCGATTCCCGATACGATCGACAACGCGACCGTCTGGTCGGGCTGCTACGACGGCGGCCTCGAGGTGTACGACGTGCGCACCGATCACGCGCGCAACGTCCGGGTCTGGCCGGAAGCGGCATACGGCTGGCGACCCGCCGATGTGAAATACCGCTGGAACTGGAATTTCCCGATCGCGGTCTCCCCCCACGACCACCTCCGGGTGTACGTCGGCAGCCAGTTCGTGCACCGCACCACCGATGGGGGTGCGAGCTGGCAGGTGATCAGCCCCGACCTCACCCGCAACGACACCACGCACCAGCAGAGCTCGGGCGGCGTCACGACCGACAATCTCATGACCTTCGACGGAGCGACGCTGTTCGCCATCGCCGAATCCCCCGTCCGGGCCGGGGTGATCTGGGCCGGCTCCAACGACGGTCTGGTGCAGGTCACACAGGACGGCGGCACGACGTGGACGAACGTCACCCCCAACATCCCGACCTTGCCGCCGTGGGGGAAGGTCACCAACATCGCGCCGTCGCATTTCGACGCGGGCACGGCCTACCTGGCCATGGACCTGCACGAGCTGGACGACTTCGGCTCCTACATCTACAAGACGACCGATTACGGCAGGACGTGGAAACGGATTTCGACCACGTTCCCCCGCTCCGTCCTCTCCTTCGTCCATATGGTGGCCGAGGACCCCGTGCGACGCGGCATGCTCTTCGCCGGCACCGAGAACGGACTCTACGTCACGCTCGACGACGGCGCGCGCTGGTTGCCGCTGCAGACCAACCTGCCCCACGCGCCGGTGTCGTGGGTGACGGTGCAGCCCCGGTTCCACGATCTCGTGGTGGCGACCTATGGGCGGGGATTCTGGATCCTGGACGACATCTCGCCGCTCGAGCAGGCGGACGCCGCCGCGCTCGCCCGCCGCGCGCACCTGTTCGCTCCGTCCCCCGCGTACCGGTTCCGCGCAACTCAGGGTGTCGCGGCCGCTCCCAACAGCGCCGTGCGGGGCGAAAACCCCGGAGCCGGCGCAGCGCTCACCTACTACTTGTCGTCCGCCGTGGCAGACACGGGCGCCGCTGCGGCGACCGCACCCGGGGCCGACACTTCCCGACCCGCAGCGCGGGACACCGCTTCCAGACGGCCCGCGTTGAAGCTCCTGGTGCTCGCCGCCAGCGGAGATACGGTCCGGGTCCTGGTCCCCGCACGCAAGCTCGGGTTGAATCGTGTCTGGTGGGACCTCCGCTCCACTCCACCCGCGGTCCCCAGGCTGCGCACGCCGCCGCCCGACGCGCGCTGGGTGCGCGTCGGGGAGGACGGCACGCGCCCGCTCGTGACCTGGGACCTCGATCTCTCGATGCGCGGGCCACTCGTGCCCCCCGGGACCTACACGGTGCGTCTCATCGTGGGCGACAGCGCCCAGAGCCAGTCGCTCGTGGTGCTGCGCGACCCCAACACGACGGCCACCGACTCGTCGCTCCTGGCGCAGAGCCGGCTGGGCCGGATGATCCGCGACGAGCAGGACAGCGTCGCGCGCATGATCAACCGGCTCGAATGGGTGCGCGCACAGCTCGGGACGCTCTCCGCCCAGCTCCGCGGGGATTCGGCGCTGGCCCGCGACTCGAGCGCGCGGCGGCTCGCGGCCAGCGCCGATTCGCTCGATCGCCGCGCGATCGCCGTGGAGGGCAGCCTGTTCGACGTCCACCTGACCGGGGCCCGGGAGGATGCGTTCCGCCATCCGATGCAGCTGTGGGGCCGGCTGGCGGCGCTGCAGTCGGACGTCTCCGAGAACAGCGCCGACTTCGCGCCGACCACGCAACAGGCCGCCGTGAACGACCTGTTTCGCCAGCGCCTCGCGGACGCGTCGACGCGCTTCGCCGATCTGATGGGCAAGGAGCTGCCGGCGTTCGCCGCGGCGCTGCGGCAGACGCCGCTGCCGGACGTCATCGCGACGGGGCTGTCGCGGGAGGCGCCTCCCGAGCGGTAATGCCGTTGCCGGGCGCCTGGGACGGCTCTATTCTGCGCCCATGCGAATTCTTCCCCTGCTGGCCCTCGCGCTCGCCCTGCCGTGGACCCGGGGCGAGGCGCAGGATGAAGCGGCCCTGCGCCGCGCATTCGAAGGCCAATCCGTGGTCCTCAAGATCGACATGCCCGGCACGAGCTCCGGCGTGAACGTCTACCCCGGCCGGGACATGCCGGTGGATTTCCCGGAAGTCGCCACCAGGCTCAAGAAGTTCGGCACGGCGATCCGCAGCGGCGACGCGGTCATGGTCACCAAGATCCGGGTGAAGGACGACCTGATCGAGTTCCAGCTCGGCGGAGGCGGGTACGGCACCTTCGGCGACGCCATGGGTGAAGGCGGCGGCGGGGTCACGGAGGTGGGCGAGACACCGGCCGAGAAGGCGCTCCGGGATTCGATCCGCCACGCGACGAACTCCGGGACCAAGCGCCGCATGCAGCGGGACCTCGACGCGCTGCGTTCGACGCGGGAGCGGGAGAACTCCCAGGCCCGCTCGGCGGCGGCGCAGGCCGAGGAGATCCGCCAGTCGAACCTGCGCGGGCGCCGGATGGAGGGGGGCAGCCGGTTCAACATCCGTTTCCGCGGCGGCGTCCCGGCCGAGGCGTTGACCCCGGACGGATTGCGCGCGCTGCTCAGTCGCTACGTGGACTTCGGGGGCGCCACCGCGACGTCTGCGCCGGGAGCGGCACCCGCCGGCGCGAGTGCGTTGCGCAAGGGACTGCTGCTGGAGGAAGTGGAGCGGCTGCTCGGGCCGGCGGTCACCGCGTCGGAGTCCGACGACTGCGCGCTGCACGTGATGACCCGTACCTATCGCAAGGACGGCCAGCGCACGACGGCGCGCTTCGTCTCCGGGGTGCTCGTGGAGTACGCCATCACGCCCGAGTAGCCGGACTGGCAGTGCGCCTCCACCTGGTCGACGGCACCTACGAGCTGTTTCGCGCCCACTTCGGCGTTCCGCCGACGCTCGCCCCGGACGGCAGTGCGGTCGGCGCTACGGTGGGGCTGTTGCGCTCGTTGCTGTCCCTGCTGCGCGAGGACGGCGTGACGCACGTCGCCTGCGCGTTCGACACCGTCATCGAGTCGTTCCGCAACGA
>DATDED010000292.1:0-13679 GCA_036523455.1 Gemmatimonadales bacterium | reverse complement strand
GCTTGGCCGCCAGGGTCCCCGCGATCCGGCTCACCGTGAGCACGTCGCCCTTCGGGACCGCACCCCCTGCCACGAGCCGGAACGCGTCCCGTGACATCCTGATCGCTCCCTCGGCGGTGGCGCTACGAGCCGTAACCCGCTTTCCGCCGACATCCACCATTCGGGCGTTGC
Source organism: Gemmatimonadales bacterium (assembly GCA_036523455.1). GTDB lineage: Bacteria > Gemmatimonadota > Gemmatimonadetes > Gemmatimonadales > GWC2-71-9 > DASTHG01. Next base: position 13,508 of record DATDED010000292.1, on the reverse strand, counting down.
CGCCCTCGTCCAGGTGCGTCAGGTCGGCCACTGATCGGCCAGATCCCCCGCCAGCACTGCCGTCAGCAACTGCGGGTTCACGTTCCCCTGCGCCTGCTCCCGGGCCTGCAGCACCAGCGCGATCGCCTCGGCCAGCCGCCTCGTGTCGCCTCCGCGCCGGACCTCGGCCCGCAAACGGTCCACGAGGCCATCCAGCATGTCCGTGAAGCCACCACGAGCCTGGAACGGCGCCTGACGCAGCGCGAATGCGTAACGGTCGACGGCACTGCGCAGGCTCGTCTGGAACGCTCCGGCCACTTCCCGCACTGGAGCGACTGCCTGCTCTCGGGCAAGAACCCTGCCGATACAGCCATCGGCCTCAGATGCGGGCACTTTCGATTCAGGAAGCTCATTGTGTATGAATGCTGTCACGACACTATCCGGGACTCGGTTGACCCTAACCCTCACGACGCGCGAGAGAATCGTGGGCAGGAGAGAGTCTGGCTCCGAGGCGGTCAGGATCAGGATCGTGTTGGCAGGGGGCTCTTCCAGGACCTTCAGCAGGGCGTTTGCCGCCTCGGGGTTGGCGCGTTGCGGAATGAGGCGCTCCGCGTCCCCGACAATGAAGACCTTGCGACTGGCTATAGCTGGCGTCAGCGCAACATGTCGTAGCATATGCCGGACTACCGCAACACTATGTACGGCCATCCCGGGCAGGGGTCCGTACAGGGGCCGATCGCGGCGGACGGCCATTTCGTCGGCTAAGGCGCCCGCCACGACCTCTACCTGCTTCTCGGCGTCGGCTCCCTTCTTCGACGGCTCGAGCGGGACCAGCCAATGCAAGTCCGGATGGGTGAGGGAGTTTGCCATCTTACAGCCGCGGCAATCGCTGCAGGGCTCTTCGCCGCCTCGCTCACAGAGCAGCAGCTGGGCGAGCCATAAGGCCAGGCGTTGCTTCCCGACGCCTTCCGGACCCTCCAGAAGCAGGGCTTGAGGCAACCGGCCCGCCTTGGCTGCGGTAGCCAAGCGGCGGCGCACGGCTTCATGACCGTATAAAGGGCGAAGAGGCATGGGCGCAATTTAGCTGGTGGGCGGTCAATTCAACGTCAGGCTTGTGGCAACTCTTTAATTGATTTGAAGTTATGGCGTCTGCGCGGGACTTGTGTGATCATAAGCTATTTATTTTCAGCTATTTACGACTCGGAGTGAGTGCACACTCGCTTCGATCCCACCGTTTCCTCACCGCCTGGATCCCCTCACGGAGTGGCCAGCACCTCCCTGATCTTGTGAATCAGATCCTCGGGAGCAAAGGGCTTCTGCAAGAATGCCGTCCCCGCCTCTCGGACGCCCTCGCGGATAGCGGCGTCGTCGGTGTAGCCCGAACAGTAGAGGACTCTCAGGCCGGGTCGCTGGAGGGACAGTCTGCGGGCGAGCTCCGGGCCCCCCATCCCGGGCATCACCACGTCGGTCAGCAGCACGTGGATTATGCCGCCGTGCTGCTCCGCCAGAGTGAGGGCTTCCGCACCGTCACCGGCGGCGAGGACGCAATAGCCGCTCGCCTCAAGCGCCCGCCGGGCGAACTGCCGTACCGCAGGCTCGTCCTCGACCAGGAGGACCGTCTCCGAGCCCTTGGCCGGTGCAGTCGGGGGGGCCGCGACCTCCCCACCGGGCAGCTGCTCGGTGCTGAGCGGCAGGTAGATCCGGACCGTCGTGCCCTGGCCTGGCCCCGAGTCCACGTAGATGAACCCGCTGTTCTGCTTGACGATCCCGTACACGGTTGCCAGGCCGAGGCCCGTGCCCTTGCCCATCTCCTTGGTGGTGAAGAAAGGCTCGAACAGATGGGCGCGCGCCTCGGGGGTGATGCCGCTCCCCGTGTCGGAGACGGCGACGTACACATAGGCACCGGGAGTCGCGGGAGGCTCGTTGCCGGGCTGCTGGACGCCCAACATGGCGGCGGCGGTGCGCACGGTGATGCGGCCGCCCAGTGCCATGGCGTCGCGCGCGTTGACCACGAGGTTCATCAGAATCTGGTCGAGCTGCCCCGGGTCGCTCTTCACCGCGAGCGGATGGGGGGCGAGCTCGAGCACGAGGTCGATGTCCTCACGGATCAGCCGCCGGAGCATCGATTCGACGTTGCGCACCACCTCGTTGACGTTGACGACCTTGGGCGCCACCACCTGCCGCCGGCTGTACGCCAGCAGCTGGCGGGTGAGCTCGGCCGCGCGCAGGCCGGCGCGGCGGATTTCCTCGAGATCCTCGCGGACGGGGTGCGAGGGCTCCACTTCCCGCAGGGCCAACTGCGCCGAGCCGAGGATGGCGGTGAGGAGGTTGTTGAAGTCGTGCGCGATCCCGCCGGCGAGCCGACCCACCGCCTCCATCTTCTGGGCCTGGCGCAGCTGCGCTTCGAGTCGGCGCTGCTCGGTGACGTTGCGGGCGAGAATGAGATTGGCCGGGCGGCCGCCGAAGTCGATCGTATGGGCGACCACCTCCGCCTCGAGCAGTGTACCGTCCTTGCGCTGGTGGATCCAGCCGCTCGTGGTCTCGGACACGCGCGGGTGCGCCCGCAGATACGCCTGCAGCTTGGGGACCTCTTCCGGGGGGCGCAGGTCGAACACCGTGCGCGCGAGAAACTCGTCGCGCGTATAGCCGTAGCGGGCGATCGCGGCCTGATTGACGGCGAGGAAGCGGAAGGTCTCGATGTCGTAGACGTACATCGCCTCGGCGTTCGACTCGAACAGCATGCGGTACTTCTGCTCGTTCTCCTGCAGCTGGCGCTCGAGCTGGCGCCGCTGTGTGACGTCGCGGGACAGCACCAGGCGCGCGGGCCGTCCTTCGAAATCGATGGAATCGGCCAGGATCTCGACCTCGATGATCGTGCCGTCCTTCTTCCGATGATGGAACCCCACCCGGGTGGCGGCGCCCTGGCGGGGCCCCCGCAACAGCTCCTCCAGCGCCGCATGCTCCGCGGGCGGGTGGAGATCGTACACGGTCATGCCGGCCAGCTCGGCCTCGTCGTAGCCGTAGCTCGTGATCGCCGCGCGATTGGCCGCGAGGATCCGGTAGCGGTCGTAGTCGTAGACCCACATCGGCTCGGGATTGACCTCGAACAGCAGGCGGTACTTGGCCTCGCTGTCGGCGAGCTGCTGCTCGGCGCGCTTGCGCTCGATCACCAGGGCGACCTGGGTCGAGACGAACTCCAGGATTTGTCGCTCCCGCTCGCCGTAGCGGACGCCCGCCGAGTAGGTCTGCACGGCGATCACGCCCAGCGTGCGGCCCCCCGCTTTGAGGGGCACGCCGATCCAGTCCAGCGAGGGGGTCCCGATCAGCTCGACCTCTCCCTGTTCGACCAGGCGGCTGTACACATCGGGCGTCGCGAGCAAGGGCGCGCCGGTGCGCAACACGTACTCGGTCAGGCCCCGTCCCATTGGTTTGGCGGGGAATCCGGTGTCGAATTCGTCCTGGAAATACGGGAACGACAGCGTCTGGGCCGATTCGTCGTACAGCGCGATGTAGAGATTCCGGGCCGGCATCAGCTCGGCGACGATCGCATGGACGGCGCGGTACAGGTCGGGCAGCGTATGGGCGGCGTTCGCCGCCTCCGAAATCCGATAGGTGGCCGATTGCACCTGCTCGGCCCGGCGGCGTTCGGTGACGTCCCGCTGCGTGCCCCAGAGTCGCACCAGGGCGCCGTTTTCCACGAATCCCACCGAGTTGCACACGAACACCCGGCGGCGTCCCAGCCGGTCGAATTCGTGGTATTCGGCATCCAGATCGCGATTTCCCGCCAGGACGAACCGCCGCATCGCCTCGAGATTCGACGGGTCCGACTGATCGACAAACTCGTACTGGTGCCGGCCGACCAGCTGCTCGGGCCGCTCGAAGCCGTACATCTGGGCCAGCACCGCATTGCACTCGGCCAACACGCCGGACCGGTATTGGGCCTCGATCTGCTCGTCCACCCGGAGGTCCACCGGCACGGGCGGCTGGTACTCGATGCGAAACACCCCTTCCGACGTATGCGTGATGAAGGCCCGGTACCGCTCCTCGCTTTCCCGCAGGGCGCGCTCGGCGCGCGCCCGGGCGGTCACGTCGCGGAAGCTCCAGACCCGTCCGACCGACTGGCCGTCGAGCCGCTGGGGCAGGGAGAACCGCTCGAAGATACGCCCATCCTTGAATTCGAGGATGTCGAAGCTCGCCGCCTCGGGATGGGCGTAGAGCTCCCGGACCTTGGCGAGGAACTGTTCCGGGTTCGCGATCTGGTCGAGCACGTGGGCGAGCGCGCGATCGTCGTCCTGGGAGTCGAGGACCGCCTGCGGCATGCGCCACAGCTCGACGAAGCGGCGGTTGTAGGAGACGATCCGCCCCGCGTCGTCCACCACGAGGATCCCGTCGGCCGTGGACTCGAGCGTGGACTGCAACAGCGAGACGGTCCGGCGAGCCTCGGTTTCCGCCGCGTGGCGGGCGGTGACGTCACGGTAGTTCACGACGATGGCGCGCACCACGGGGTCGTGGAGGCGGTTTACCCCCACCCCCTCGATCTCGCGCCAGCTGCCGTCCTTGTGGCGGTACCGGATCCGTGCAGTGACCGGGTCGTCGGGATGCTCCAGCAGGTTCGCGAACAGGCCCTGCGCCCGCGACACGTCGTCGGGGTGCACTAGACCGAAGGCGCTGCCGCCCGCCAGCTCGCCCGGCACATACCCGAGCAGCGGAGTCACAGCCGGCGAGGTGTAGAGGATCGTCCCGGCAGCGTCGAGCAGGGCGATGACGTCGGAGCTGTGCTCCAGCAGCGCCTGGAGGAAGGCGCCGTCCAGCACCGGGGCGAGCGCGTCCCGAGGATTGCGGGACGGCGGTTCGGCGGAAAGCGTCACGGCATTAATCTGCAGGCCGTCGACAAAAGCGCTACCGCGCCTTGCGGCGCGCCTTCGCCAGATCGCGCAGCGCGTCCTTGCCCACCCACCGGGGCGCTGCGTGCTCCGACCGCCCGAGGCGGGTGGCCACGGCCCGGGCGGCGACGTGGAGCCTCGCGCTTCGTCTCCCGATGGCGCGCAAGGCCCAGCTCACGGACTTCTTCACGAAGTTGCGCTCGTCTCCCGCGCCCCGTTCGATGAGGGGCAGGAAGGCCAGAAAAGCCTCGTCGGGAGCCGCCTTGTCGTGCAGCGCCAGGCACGCCATCAACGCGAAGGCGGCACGCTTGACGAAGAGCCGAGAGGAGGCCGACCACTGACGGGCCTTCTCCCAGGCGAAAGGGGTTCTGTCGAAGAGGTGGAAACAGACCGTGTCGCAGTCAGCCCAGTTCTCAAAACTCGCCGCCCACGCATTCATCTGGCCACGCGTCACGCGCGCCGGATCGTCCACGAACGCGGCCAGCAATCGCGCCTCGTACCATCCGCTGGCCCACAACGCCGCCGCCATGGCGTGATCCGTCCCCAACCGCTTCTGCATCACCAGCAGGGTCTTGATCGGGACGCCGAACACGCGCTTGGCGACAATACCGTAGCGCGCCATGCCCGCGACGTTGCGTCGGGATCCCTGCTTCTCAAGCCAGGCCAGGACGTCGTTCTTGCCGATGCGCTGGGGCTTCATGGAACATGAGACCCCGCGAGTTACCCCGCGGGGCTCCGGCGTGGCGTGCTTCCACCTCGAGTCGGTGGCGGTGAAAGAGAAGCTCCCGAGGAGGGACTCGAACCCCCGACCCGCCGGTTAACAGCCGGCTGCTCTACCAACTGAGCTACTCGGGACTGGATGCTGAAGGCCAGCGGCTATCAGCTATCGGCGATCACCTATCCGTGTGTGGGGCGGTAATATCGCCACCGGGCGCCGCGACTTCAACCCGAATCGCGCTCTGCCGATGGCTGATAGCCGATAGCCGACGGCGCCTTTAGTTCTGCCAGCATCAGCCCGCCGAGAATCAGTCCTCCACCCAGCCACTGCTGTGCCGAGAGGTGCTCGCCCATCACCATCCACGAGGTCGCCGCGGCGAACAGCGTCTCGAAGCAGAAGAGCAGCGCGGCCCGTGCCGATGACATGTGCCGTTGTGACACCATCTGCAGCAGCAACGCGACCACGGTCGGGCCGACGGTGGTGTAGGCGAGTGCCCAGACGAACGTGGTCGTCCAGTGGATCACGGGCCGTTCGAGCAGGGCGGCCCCGACGGCGCCCAGGACGGCGGTTCCCGCGATCTGCATCCACACGAGGCGAAACGGGTCGAAGCGACGGGACAGGGCGGTGGTCGCCACGATCTGGGCACCGAAGAGCACGGCCGTGACGAGCGTGAGCACGTCCCCACGATTCAGCCCGCCCGCCTCGGGATCGGTCAGCCAGTAGGTGCCCAATGCGGCGAGTAGCACCGCGGTGACCAGCGGCCAGGCGGGGCGCTCGCGCAGTGCCAGGGCCGCCATGGCCGGTGCGAGCACCGACGAGATGGCGACAATGAACGCGGAGCGGGAGGGCGTCGTCCACACCAGGCCGGCGGTCTGGGCGAGAAAGCCGATACCGAGGAGGCCCGCGAGCAGCGCGCCGGCTCCCACTTCGGCACCGGGGAAGGGCCGGCGCAGACGGGCGAACGGCGCGAGGAGGAGGGCGCCGATCGCGAAGCGCACCGCGGCGAAGGCCAGCGGGGTGGCGTCCTCGAGCGCGAGCTTCACGACGACGAAGCTGACTCCCCAGAGCAGGCAGGCGGAGATCAGCGCGAGGTCGGCCTGGCGGCGCGTCACAGCACATCCTTCAGATAGCGGCCGGTGGCGCTCTCGGCGGCCTGTCCGATCGCCTCCGGCGTGCCGGCCGCGACGATGCGACCGCCCGCGGCGCCTGCCCCCGGCCCCAGGTCGATCACCCAGTCCGCCCGCTTGATCACGTCCAGGTGGTGCTCGATGACCACCACGGTGTGCCCGGCGTCCACCAGACGGTCGAGGACGCGGCACAGCGTCCGCACGTCGTCGAGGTGGAGCCCGGTGGTGGGCTCGTCCAGGATGTAGAGATTGCGCCGGCCGCCCGCGCCTCCCCGGGCGGGCCGGATCCCCGACAGGGTCAGCTCGCGCGCAATCTTGAGCCGCTGAGCTTCTCCGCCCGAGAGCGTGGTGGCCGGCTGTCCGAGCCGCAGATACCCGAGCCCCACCTGCTGTAGCTGCCACAGCGCCCGGGCCAGACGTGGCTGCTTGTGGAAGCGGCGCAGCGCCTCGTCCACCGTCCACTCGAGCACGTCGTGGATCGACTGACCATCGAGCCGGACCTCGAGCACCTCCTTCTTGAAGCGCCGTCCGCCGCACACTTCACACGGGACGAACACGTTGGCCAGAAAGACCATCTCCACGAGCACCGCTCCGGCTCCCTCACACGCCTCGCAGCGCCCGCCCCGGACGTTGAAGGAGAACGTGCTCGCGGTGTAGCGCCGCTCCCGGGCGCGGGGCAGGGCGGCGAACAGCTGTCGCAGCTCGTCGAACGCTTTCACGTAGGTGACGGGGTTGGACCGCGGCGTGCGGCCGATCGGCGATTGGTCGATCAGGACGACGTCGCCGATGGCCTCCCAGCCCTCGAGCGCGGCGACCTCGCCCACCGGCTCGCCCAGATGTTCCTTGGCGCTGTGCCCGCCCCGGAGCCGGCGCTCCAGCTGGCGGTACAGGACGTCGTGCACCAGGGTGGACTTGCCCGAGCCCGACACGCCGGTGACGGCGACGAGCGCGTGCAGGGGAATCCGGACGTCCACGTTCTCGAGGTTGTGCAGCCGGGCCCCGCGCAGCGTGAGCCAGCGCAGGGCGGGGCGACGCGCCGACGGCACACTGATCCGCTTCTCCCCCGAGAGGTACTGGCCGGTGAGCGTGCCGGCCGATTTCACCCCGGCGGCTGGTCCCTGATAGACGAGCGATCCCCCCGCGGTCCCGCTCCCGGGACCCAGCTCCACCATGTAGTCGGCGACGGCCATGGCGGCCGGGTCGTGCTCCACGACGACGACGGTGTTGCCGGCAGTCGCGAGGCGGCGCAGCAGGGCGAGCAGCCGCTGCACGTCGCCCGGGTGCAGGCCGATCGTCGGTTCGTCGAGGACGTACAGGGTCTCCGTGAGCTTCGACCCGAGGGCGTTGGAGAGCGCGATGCGCTGGGCTTCGCCGCCCGACAGCGTACGGGTCTGGCGATCGATGGTCAGGTACCCGAGACCCACGTCCACGACGAACGACACGCGGGCCGTCAGCTCCTCGAGCAGGTGCCGGGCGACCGCCTCCTGGAACGGCGTCCAGGTGAGGCTCCCCAGCCAGCGCTGCAGCTCCGCGGCCGTGAGAGCGGCGACCTCGGCGATCGTGCGCCGGCCCACCTGGACCGCCAGGGCCTCGGGCTTCAGGCGGGCGCCGCCGCAGGCGGGGCAGGTCTTCGCGAGCTGATACTGCCGGAGGAACACGCGGATGTACTGCTTGTAGCGTTTGGACTCGAGCCGCTCGAGAAAGGGGAAGACCCCCACGTAGCGGCCGCCGCCGGCGCCGCCGTGCAGCAGGAAGTGGCGCTGACGGGCATCGAGGTCGCGCCACGGAGTGTTCACCGGGATCCCGCGCGCGCGCGCCGTTTCGCGCAGCAGGCGGCGACGACCTTCATACCGCGGCTTCGTCCAGGGGTCGATCGCGCCCTGTGCGAGGGTGATGCCGAGCTCGGGCACGATGAGCGACTCGTCGTACTCGAGCACCGCTCCGAATCCGTTGCACCCGGGGCAGGCGCCGCGCGGATTATTGAAGGAGAACAGCGCCGGGGTGAGCGCGGGGCCGGCCCGCCCGCACGTTGAGCAGGTCGGGTGAGACGAAAAACGACGTCGCCGTCCGTTGTCGAGCGCCACGGCGACGCCCTCCCCTTCGGCGAATGCGGTACCGACGGCGTCCACGAGGCGGCTGCGATTGGGGCCGGTGGCTGCAACACGGTCCACGATGACTAACACCTCACGGCCCGCACGGACGTGGCGGTCGGCCTCGGGTTCATCGAGTCGCAGCACGGTGCCGTCCACTTGAGCGCGGACGAACCCCGCGGCGACCAGCTGGGCGGCAGCGTCGACCTCGGGACGATGGGCGCTCTCCGGCAGCGGAAAAGAGATGCTCACTGCCGGCGACCACTCCCCACTCCCCGCTCCCCGGAGTATCGCGTCCACGACCTCCTCGACCGTGTCCACCTTGACCACCGAACCGCAGTGGAGGCAATAGGGGGTCCCCACCCGTGCCCAGAGCAGTCGGAGGAAATCGTAGATCTCCGTTGCGGTCCCGACGGTGGAGCGGCTGGAGGTCGTGGGGTTCTTTTGCTCGATCGCCACCGCCGGAGACAGACCCTCGAGAGAGTCCACCAGGGGCTTGGGCATGCGCTCGAGGAACTGCTTGGCGTACGTGGAGAGCGACTCGATGTAGCGGCGCTGTCCCTCCGCGTACAGCGTGTCGAACGCCAACGAGCTCTTGCCGGACCCCGAGGGACCGGTGATGACGGTGAGCGCCCGCCGGGGCAGCTCCACCGTGATTCCCTTGAGGTTGTGCTGTCGCGCGTTGCGGAGAATCACGCGATCGGGGGGCGCCGACATAACCTGCAAAGTTAACCGGAAACGGCCGCGCGCAGGGGAGCGGCGGCCGCTGGCGGCTACCCGGGAACGTCCTAGGTTTGTCGGCGGCATGCCCGCCCTCACCCCCCGATTGCTGCGCCGCGGTCTCGAGGTCTTCGCCCTCATCTCGATCGGCGGCTTCGTAGGGCTGCTCCTCTACGGCAACAACTGGCAGGCGTTCGTCAGCGCGTTCCTCGGGTTGCGCTGGTGGTGGCTGGTCATCGGCCTGGGGTTGGCCTCGATGGACTGGCTGGGTGGCGGGACGCGGCTGTGGGTCGTCGCCCGGCACGTGCACCCGGGAGTCCGCTGGCGCGACATGGTCGTGTCCGGCGGCATGAGCGCCTGGGGCGCCTACCTGACGCCGTTTCAGACCGGCGCGGGTCCAATGATGATGTGGACGATGCGGCGCGCGGGTGTGGCCCTGCCCGAGGCGGTGACGTCGACCTTCATGACCTTCGTCGCAACCGTCATCTTCTTCGCGGTGGCGGGCCCGCTGGCGATCTTCCTCGGGGCGGGACGCTCTCTGGCGCAGCACGGGGTGGTGCTCGGCATCACGCTGTACGACCTGTTCAAGACCAGCTTCCTCATCTTCGTGTTGATCGGCATCGCCATGGCGTTCGCCATGTTCTTCCCGCGCCTGCTGCGGGATTTTGTGCACTGGGTAGCGACCCGGCTGGAAGCGCGCAGCGCGAAGGTCGCGGCCCGCATCGATCGCCTGCGGGAAGGCATCGACCGGGCCCACGAATGCATGGAGGCCTTCGGCAGCCCGCGCGGGCTGCTGGCCCTGGTCTGGGCGATCATCCTGTCGGCCCCCTCGCACGCCAACAAGCTGCTCGCGGGATACATCGCGATGCGCGCACTCGGGCTGCCGGCGCATTTCGTCGACATCCTCCTCGTCCAGACGTTCATCTCGTTCCTGCTGTACTTTGCGCCCACGCCGGGCGCTTCGGGCTTGGCCGAAGTGCTGTCGGCCGCCGTGATGTCGATCTACGTGCCGCGGGAATTGCTGGCGAGCTACACCGTGATCTGGCGTTTCATCAACAGCTACGCCACGGTGGCGTTCGGTTCGCTGCTCTTCTGGCGCTGGCTGCGCGACGGACTGGTGGGGCGGGAGCTCGAGGGGGAAGTCACGTAACCCACGTCGGCTTGCCCGGTTACACCCCCGGGCGTAGCTTTCCGACCTTCGGCCAGCGCCCCTGGAGAACCCGTTCATGTCCTTGCTCGAGCTCGGCGGCAAGCGGTTTACGATCCCCCTGGGCGAGGTCGCCCTGGGGAGCGACCCGTCGTGCGCCATCTCGCTCACGGGGCCGGGCCTCCAGAGCCGGCACGCGCTGCTGCAGGGGCAGCCCGACGGTCAGGTGGTCATCCGCAAAGCGACTCCCGAAGCGGAAGTGATGATCAACGGTGTGCGGTTGGGCGCCGAGCCGACGCCGTTGCTGCATGGGGACAAACTGCAGGTGGCCGGGTTCGAGCTCACCTTCGTGGACGAGCGCCGCAGCGGGAGCACGCAGTTCGTTCCTGCCTTGTCGCCCCTGCCGGAAGGTGCGCCGCTCCCGCGTCCCGGCGCCCCGCGCACGGTGGGCACGACCGGCGGGCGGCTGGTGTCGCTCACCGACGGCCGGGAATACGTGATCATGGCGGCTTCGCTCGTGATCGGGCGCGAGGCCGGCTGCGACGTGGTGGTGCCCGGCAAGGACGTGTCGCGCCGTCATGCCGAGATTGCCCCGTCTCCCAAGGGCTACCTGCTGATCGATTCGAGCACCAACGGCGTGTTCGTCAACGACGAGCAGATCCAGGGACAGCGCGTGCTGGCGCGGGGCGACGTGATCCGGATCGGCGAGGAGAGCTTCCGCTTCTACGCGGACGCATCTCCCGCGGGTGCGCCGGCCGCCCCGGCAGCGGCGGCACCGGCGGCGAGCGCGCCGGCGCCCGGTGCAGGCGCGCGACTCCAAAACACTTCGTTCGGCATGCCGGCGACACCACGACCCGTCGGGTCCGCCGCTGCCCGGGCCGGCTCCTCCGGCGGTGGAGGGACGCTCGCGAACTTCCTGGTGCGCAGCGGTGGGTTGAAGGGCACTCGGCTGATGGTGAAGACCCCGATCGCCAATATCGGACGCGCCGACTACAACGACCTCGTACTCCCCGACGAATCCGTCTCGACCGCCCATGCCAAGCTGCAACGCCGCGAAGGGGTGTGGGTCCTGGTGGATCTGGGCTCGACGAACGGCACGTACGTGGATGGGGAGCGGATCGCCGCCGATACGCCGATCGCGCCGGGAACGCTGGTGCGGTTCGGCGACGTGCAGCTGGTGTTCGAGCCCACGGACGACGCGCTGGGCGTCGTCAAGGGAGGCGGCACCAAGGTGATCGAGTCGATCAAGCCGCCGGCCCCGTCTCCCCCGGCAGCCCCTGCGCCAACGGCGAAGCCCGCGGCGCCAGCACCCAAGGCCGCTCCCGCTCCCGCTTCCGCCCCCGCGCCCGCCCGCGCCCCCGCGCCGGTCAGGACGCCTCCCAAGCCGGCCGGGCCCGCGAAGCGCCCGGGGGCGCCTGTTGCCCAGACGCCGAAGAAGGGCAAAGGCTGCGGCTCGAGCGCTGCCGTCATCGTGCTTGCGGCCACGATGTTGATCTACTGGATCCTGGTGTAACGCCTAGCGTGCACATTACCTGCGCAGGGCGGTCCGACGTTGGCATCATCCGGTCGGGGAATGAGGACAGCTACCTCATGGTGCCGGACCGCGGGATCTTCGTCGTGGCGGACGGCATGGGGGGCCACGCCGCGGGGGAGGTGGCGAGCGAGATGGCGGTGCGTCACATCGCCCGCGAACTGGGCTCGCTGCGGGGGCTGGGGGACAAGGAGGTCGCCGATCGGATGCAGGGGGCGATCCGCGCGGCCAATGCGGCCATCTTCCAGCGGACTCTCACCGAGCACGACAAGCGGGGGATGGGAACGACCGTCACCTCGCTGGTGCTGTACGGCACCCGGTTCCTGATCGGTCAGGTGGGTGACAGCCGCGCCTACCTGCTGCGCGACGGCAAGCTCACCCAGGTCACCAAGGATCACTCCTACGTGCAGGAGCAGGTGGACGCCGGGTATCTCACGGCCGAGCAGGCCCGCACGCATCCCTACAGCAACGTGATCACGCGGTGCGTCGGCGCCAACAGTGACGTGACGCCGGACGTGTACGTGGGCTCCGTGAAGGCGAAGGACCTGTTCCTGCTAGCCTCGGACGGGCTTACGGGCATGCTCGAGGATCCCGAGCTGCAGGAGATCATCGGCCGCGACGACGAGATGCCGCAGGAGCAGGTGGACAAGCTGATCAACGAGGCCAATCGCCACGGCGGCCTCGACAACATCACCGCGATTCTGGTCCGGATCGATTCGGTGGAGTATCCCGAGGACGACGAGACGACCCAGGCGACCGAGGTCCCGCGGAAGCGCTGAGCAGTCCCCGCTGGGCGGCGAGCCGCGCCGCCACTTCCTCGCGCGGCAGACGGATCAGCTCGACGATATCGGACTCCCGCAGGCGCACCGTCTGCAGCGTGAACACGCGCAGGCGCCGGGCCGAGCGGTACAACTCGGCGGCCACGCGCGGCAGTCCCAGGTGGATCTCGACGCCGTCGCCGGTCGATTGGCCGCCCCCCGCGGCTGCGTCACGGCGCACGAGCGGCAGCTCGACGCCCAGCATGCGCTCCTTGGCGGGGAAATCGAGGAACAACGTACCGGGCGGCAGCCCCGCTTCTTCGGCCAGCCGGTCTTCGACCTGCTCGGTCAGGTCGGGATCGGTAGCGGGCCAGTCGGCGACATCGGCGGGGAGGTCGGTCGCTGGCAGGTCCAGGGCCCGTTTGGCGAGGCGGCGCTCGCGCAGGCGGCGCGCCAGCCCCGTCGGATCATCGCGGTCCAGCTCGTGGATCAGCCCGTCATCGGTCGCGACGGCGACGTCGTCGGCCCGGACGCGGCCCTCCCGGATGGCCGTGC
>DATDED010000291.1:0-7449 GCA_036523455.1 Gemmatimonadales bacterium | reverse complement strand
CATTGCCATGGTAGTAGATGAGCGAGATCGCGCCGCCGTCCGGATGCAGGATGTACGTCGCGTTGGCCGAGAAGTCAGGCACATTGTGCCCCACGGCATAGTACGGCTTGCCCAGTGCCGATACCGCCTGGTTGGCACCCTTCCACGGTCCGGTCTGCGACGCGAATGCCAGAAACGCATTGGCCTCCCCTTCCCACCGCATGAAGGTGCCGCTCAACACGGCGCCGCGCAGTGAAAGGTTGTGGATGTCCTCGCCCAGCTCGATGCCGACTTCGTCCAAGCCCCAGGGCTGGAACAGATAGGGGATGGCGCGGCCGGAAGCCGAGATCGGTGATGTCTGGAACAGGGGACGCACGTTGGAGTGCGGGCGGTCCGATGCTCCGAAGCCCTCCCAAGAATGGAATATTCCAACGCGACCGGTGAAGAAGATCGCGTCGTTGCCCTTCACCAGCCGGACGTACGCATTCTCCACCTCGAAGAAATCCTCGGGCGAAACGGATAGCTCGGACTCCGAGGCGAAGTACTTCCCCCAAGAGCCGGTCAGTGGATAAAGCGTCGCCTCCATGAAGCTGAGGGCCGTGGTGGTGGTCCGGGGACCGCAAACGCCGCCCGGGCAGTTGGCGATGGGGGCGCCGTTCGGCTGGTTCGTCGCCTGCCAGTCGGCGCGCACCTGGATGCGCGCGGAGAAGTTGTCACCCAACTGGAACGCCTTCTCCTCTTCGCCGATCGACTCTGTCATGCGGAAACCGCGGGCCCGGAACTTGTAGCCAAATTGATTCAGCGCCGGGATCGTGGTGTGGCACATGGAGCAATCCACGTTGTACTTCCGAGCGAAGAGGGGCATGGCACCGGAGTGATATGCCGAGATGTAGTCCCGCACGAACGCGGGAGTGGCGCCCGCGCCAGCCACGGAGAAGTACCTCCGCGCGAACGCGGGCCTGGCGGCGGCGTTGGGCGCCCACATGGTCACGAGCGTGCCCGCTAACAGGATGCCGGAGATGACGCGCATAGGCTCCTCTCTACTTGAGGGGTAGGTGGGAGTTCTCGAGGCATACTATGAGCAAGCGATGAACGTCCGAGGAACCGACCGTGAGGGTCTCTTAAGAATCCGTTGCAGCTTGACTTGCTGGACGTGCATGGCTAACTGGTATCAAGCCCTCGCCGCTTTGAGAGCGGGGCACCCAATCAATCCCGGCGGAGGACGTTCAGATGACTGGACTACGAGTGGCGATCGCGTTGGCGTTCGGTGCGGCGCTGGGTGCCGCTAACGCTGCGGCCCAGACCCCCGACGGCCAGGCCCTGTACCGTCAGAGCTGCCGAGCCTGTCACGGCGCAATGGGAAAGCCGTCGTCGCAGATGGTGGCGAAGTTCAAGAATATTCCGATCATATCGGACCCCGCCTTCCTGCAGGCCCGGTCGGACGACTCGCTTGTCGCCAGCATCTCGAACGGTGGCAAGAACATGAAGCCCTTCAAGGGCAAGCTTTCACGCGAGGAGATCGTAGCCATTGTTAGGTATTTCAGGGGGTTGGCTCCACCGAAGACCCCGTAGACCAACGAACGCTCGCCCACCCCGACGAGGGTGTTCAAGGTCCCGACAGGCCCCGTGACTCCCCGCGTGGGAAGCGTCAACAATACGCGGAGCAGCAACACATAACGCGCGCAAGACAAACTGGAAAGTGCGCCGCAACTGATTGAGCGGGATCGGTGCCCGCTTTTCGATTGCGGCGCTTTCTTGCGTTTGGCGCGACCATTGTGTCGGCGAGGTAAGGTGCTGGGGTATGGGCGCCAAACGTGATCTCCTAGGCCTGGCTCTCGAGCACGATAACGAATACGTGCGCGATGGGGGGCGGAGCAAGGTAGTGCGAGCCGGCGCTCGCGACCGACCGCACGCGCCGGCGACGAGCGCCGCAAGCAAACCCGCTGCCTTCACCGGCCTAGTGCGCTTCGTGCTCGATCCCCACGATGCTGCCGTCGAGGGCGTTGACGTTCACCTCCGTGATACCCGGCTTCCCGACGATCTTGATGTCGAACGACCAGATCAGCTTGCCGTGCTCCCGTTCCAGCTCAAGCGCCTGTACCGTGCCGTCCGGCGCGCTGGCCAACGCGAGCGCCCGCGCCGAGTCCTCGCTGATCTTGACCTGCGCGAGGAGCGCCGCGGGCACTTCGCGCTTGTAGCTGGAGGCGGTGCGATGCGCGGAGTCCGCCGCAGGCTGCTGGGCCGCGGCCACACCGGCTGCGCAGACCGTGAACCCAGCGGTGAGCGCCAGGATGGTGACGAGTCGCATGATTCCCCCCCTCGACGAGTTGTGAACCCATGGGTCACAGCTTGAATTCCGCATGCTGTCCCAGGCGCCCGGCCGGATCGAGCAGGCGATACAGCGACGGCAACACCAAAAGGACGACGGGCCCCGACAGGACGAAGCCGCCGATCACCGCGATCGCGAGCGGCTGCATCAGCTGGGAGCCGTGGCCCAGGGCGATGGCGAGCGGCGCCAGAGCGAACGCCGTCGCGAGGATCGTCATGGCCACCGGCCGCAGCCGCCGGCGGGAAGCGCGGGCCCACGCGTCTACCGGGTCCGATCCGCGCCCCAGCTCGAGCCGCCCTTCGTGGATCACGAAGATCGCGTTCTCCCCCACGATGCCGACCATCATGATGGCTCCGACGTAGCTCGAGATATTGAGGGTCTGTCCGGTGAGCATGAGGGCGAGCAGGACGCCCGCGAGCACCGCGATCGCGCATGCAGAGGTCACGACCGGCGCGCGCCAGTCGCCGAACTCGAACAGCACGACCAGCGAGACGAGCACCAGGCTGCCGAGCAGCACGTAGAACAGTGCACGGAATGAGTCTTCCTGCTGCTGGTATTGACCGCCGTACTGGATGGACATGTCCGGCGCGAGCCGCACGTTCCGTGCGATCCGGCGCTGGATATCCGCGACGGTGCCGCCCAGATCGCGGCCGGATAGCCGCGCCGTGACCCCGATAAACGTCTTGAGATTCTCCCGGTCGATTTCGGCCTCGGGTGCCCCCGTGCCGACGGTCGCGATGGCGGACAGCGGAATCAGGGCCGCGGGTACCGATGCGGCGCGCACCGGCAGGTCGCTCAACGCGCCCTCGTGCCGGGTGAAGACCCGCAGGTCGTACATGCGGTCGCCGACGCTGATCTGGTCCACAACGGTGCCCGTCACGGCGGGCTCGACGGCGGCGTGGATGTCTGCGGTAGAGAGCCCATAGCGGGCCGCCGCGACCGAATTGACCCGGATATCCAGCGCCGGCCCGGCGATGACGATCCCGTCGAAGGCGTCCTCGATGCCCGGCACGCTGTCCAGGATCTGCGCGATCTGACGCGCCTTCACCTGGAGTTGGGCCGGATCGGTCCCGAAGATCTTGATGTCGATCGGTTGCGGCACGCCGCCGGTCAGGTCGCCGATGTTGTCCTCGAGCAGCTGACCGAAATCGGTGCGGATCGCGGGCTCCGCGGCCTGGATCCGAACCCGCAGGTCGTCCATCACCGTTTCGATGTCGCGCCGCTCCCCCCGCGGTTTGAGCGTGATGACATAGTCGCCGCGGTTCGGCTCCGTAATGAAGAACCCCAGCTGCGTCCCGGTGCGCCGCGAGTAGCTCGTGACGTCGGGCAGCGCCCGGATGATCTTCTCGGCCTCGTTGAGCATCGCATCGGTGTCGGTCAGCGACGTGCCGGGCGGTGTCCAGTAGTCGAGGATGATCGCACCCTCGTCCATTTGGGGCAGGAAATCGGTGCCGACACCGCGGTAGAGCAACACCATGACGACGATGCAGCCACCCAGCGCGGCGGCGGTCAGCCCGCCATGGTGCACGCACGCCGTCACGACACGCTCGTAGCCGCGCAGGAAACGGGACGGCCGCTCTGGGGACGCGACGGGCCCGGCCGGCCGCTCCTTCCCGAGCCCGAGCCAGCCGATCGTCACCGGGACGACGAGCGCAGCGACCAGAAACGACACGCCCAGGGCCAACGCCATCGTCAGGGCGAGGGGTTTGAAGAACGCGCCGACGACGCCTGCCAGGAGGGCGAACGGCAGCAGGATGACCGTGGTGGAGAGGCTCGATCCGACGATCGCGGGGAGGAGATCGGTCACGCCCCGCTCCACCGGGTCTCCCGCTCGGGCCTCGGCACGGTGACGCTCGATGTTCTCGACAACGACGATGGCGTCGTCCGCGATGAGCCCGATCGCCGCCGCGACGCCCGCCAGGGTCATCAGATTGATCGTCTGGCCCGTGATCCCCAGCGCGAGACCGACGATCGCCACGGTGAGGGGAATGGCCGCGACGGCCACGAGCGTCAGACGGAAGGTCCGCAGGAACACGAGCAGCACGAGCGCCGCGAGCACGACGCCGATCAGTATCGCGTCCCGCGTCCCATGCACCGAATCCGTCACGAAGCGCGCCTGATCGTAAAACGTGGTCCAGCGCACGTCGGGCGGCAGCAGGTGCGGCTGCTCGCGAAATAGGCGCTGCACGCCATCGGCGATGGCGACGGTATTCGCGGACGGCTGGCGGATGAGGTTCAGGAGAACGGCTGGCTGTCCGTCGGCGGTGGTGCGGATGTAGGAGACCTCGTCGGCCACTATTACCTCGCCTAGGTCGGCGAGCGTCGCCGGAGCCCCCACGGCGACGGGTATGCCGATGCGGTCCAGCCCCGCGAGATCCTGCACCCGGCCATCCACCAGCGTGAGGTAGAGCTCGTGGTTCTGCTCGGCGAGCCCGGCGGACAGGACGGCGTGGCTCCTCCGCACGACGTCCACCACGTCCGCGGCAGCGAGGCGCCGCGCGGCGAGCTGGCGCGGGTCGAGCCACACCTGAAACTCGCGCCGCCGCCCCCCCTGGATCTGTACTTCGGAGACCCCGGGAATCCGGACCAGTGCCGGTTTGAGCGTGAACTCAGCGAGGGCGAGCAGTTCGGCTTGCGACCGGGAGGACGAGGTGAGGGCGTATCCCTGGATGGGAAAGATCGCCGTGTTCATCCATTCCACATCGATCCGCGTCTCCCCCGGAAGATCCGGCTGGATGCGCTGCGTTTCCGCCTGGACCCGCTGCAGCGCGACCTGCATATCGGTGCCCCAGGCGAACTCGGCGCTGATCTCGCTCGACCCCCGCGAAGTGATCGAGCGGACCAGGCGCACGCCCGGGACCCGCAGGATCGCCTCTTCGAGCGGCCGGGTAACCGTCGGCATCATGCGCGCCGCCGGCTCTTCGCCGGCGTCCGCAATCACCTTGACGATGGGAAACGTGACCGAAGGGAAGATCGACGCGGGAAGGCGGGCGGCCGCGTAGATGCCGCCGATCGTGAGGAGCAGCAGCACGCCGTAGAGGGCGGCGGCCCGCCGGCGCACCGCGCCGATCAGGCTCACGGCTGCACGCGGACCGGGGCCCCCTCGGGGAGTCCCACCTGTCCACTCACGATCACGGCCGTACCCGGAGGGAGAGATGGGCTGAGGATCTCGACCTGTCCCCCACCTCGCGCCCCCAGCGTCACCTGCACCCAATGGGCGAGACGGTCCGGCGGAGGGCCGACGACCGCCACCTGCGTGGTGCCGTACACGTCGTCCTGGAGCAACGCCGCCTCCGGAACCACGGGCACCTGCCGCCGCTCTCCCACCGTAATCCGGGCCGTGCCGAACAGCCCCGTCCCGATCGCGCCGCCCCCAGCGACGAGGTCGATCCGCACCGGGGCGCTGAGATTCTCCGCCGAAGCCGCGGGAAGGACGCCGTGCACCCTTCCCGCCAGCGGCGCGACTCGCGCCGCCAGGTCCACCGCGACCCGCTGCCCCGGCCGCACCCGGGGCAGGTCGGTCTGCACGACCTCGGCGATGAACGCGACGGCGCCCGCAGGGGCGATCACGAGAATGTCGTCGCCCTCGGTCACGAGATCGCCCGCATTGGCCGCATGGGACACGACGACCCCGGCTTCGGACGCGCGCAGCGGAAACTCGACCAGACTCCGCGTCGCAAGATCAAAGGCGCGTTGCGCGTCCCAGCGCTCCGCCTCGGTCTGGGCGGCGGCGAGCATGGCGCGCGCCCCGGCAAGCGCGGCGGCGCTGCTCCGAGACACGAACGTCCCGAGCGCCTCCCCGCGGGAAACCCGATCCCCATCCGCCACGTTGAGCGCGGCCACCGTACCGCTGAAGGGAGCGCGCACATGCAGCGGCCGGAGTACGTCGGTGTGTCCTGGCGCGGTGACTGTGATCGCGAGGGTCGCGATCCGGACGGGGGCGGTCGTGACCGGCGTGGCGCCCTCCTTGGGGGACGTGTCCGCCTGCGCCGTCGCAGTCTCGCGTGACTGATCGCGGCCTCCGCAACCGGCCAGCAGCACTGCCACCAAGAGCAGCCGCGTCACGGCGCTCCCCAACGCTCGAGCTGTGCCTCAGCGACGCGATAGGAGAGCACCGCCCCCGCCACCGCCTCGCTGGCGGCGATCCAGGTCCCATAGGCGTCGAGCACTTCCAACGCCGTCGCGGCGCCGCCGCGATACAGACTCTCAGAGGAAAGGTAGGAATCGAGCGCGGCGGCTGCCGTCCGCCGGCGTGTCTGGACTTCTGCGTAGCGCGCGGCCAGTTCCGCCCGCGCCGACGCCCAGGCCAGCCGCGCCTGGCGTCGTGTTGCGACCTCCCCTGCCTGCGCTTCCGCCAGTCGGAGCCGTGCCTGATCGCGCCGAGCACGGTACCCGCCGGCGTCGAGCAACGGCCAGGAAAAGGAAAGCAGGAACTCCACACCTGACCCTCGTCCGTTGTTGAAAGCGCCGCCCGAGGTCCCGAAGGTGGGCTGCGTGCCCGCGTTGACCTCCAGGCCGACCTGGGGCCGCCGCTCGGCGGCGGCGAGCGCCGTGCCCGACCGGGCCGCGGCCACCTGCGCTTCCGCCTGCCGGACTTCCGGGGTCCCCGACCAGGCTTCCGCCACGGTATCCGGCGGCGGGGCTGACGGCGCCGCCCCCTCAGCCAGCGTGAGTGGCGCGTTGGGCTCGCGACCGAGCAGGTCGTTCACCGCCAGTCGCGCCAGGTCGCGCTGCCGCGATGCATCCGCGAGATCCGCTTCGGCCTCTCCGAGCTGCACCTGCGTCCGGAGCAGGTCCCCGGACACGCCTTCTCCCGCGGCCCGCCGCGCCTCGATCGCTGCACGGTAGGTTTGGAGCCGGGCGATCCCCTCCCTCCGCACAGCGATGACGGTGTCGAGCTCGAGCAGCTGGGCGAAGCCCACCCGCACAGCGAAGTCGAGATCCTTCTCGGCCTGTCGGTAGCGCGCCTGGCCCGAGCCCGCCAGTGCCTGCTGCACAGCGACGATCGCCCGCAGCGCGCCGCCGTCGTAGATCGGCTGCTCGGCCAGGAGCTGCACGCGGCCGTCGTTCGCCGCATACGCCGCCGGCCTGCCGCCGTGGAGATCCCCGTCGAGCGAGAAGCGAGGCCCCAGCGCGCCCCG
>DATDED010000290.1:0-9026 GCA_036523455.1 Gemmatimonadales bacterium | reverse complement strand
TGTCGGTCACCTCCTCGGGCCGCTCGTCGATGAGCAGCACGATGAGGTAGATCTCGGGATGGTTTTCGATGATCGAATTGGCGAGCTTCTGCATGAGGATCGTCTTGCCGGCTTTGGGAGGCGAGACGATGAGTCCGCGCTGGCCCTTGCCGATGGGGCAGAGGATGTCCATCACCCGCATCGAGAGGTCGCCATCCTTGCGCTCCAGCCGGATCCGCTCTTCGGGATAGCGCGGCCGCAGGTTGTCGAAGGCGACCCGGTGCTTCGCCTTCTCGGGCTCCTCGCCGTTGACCGTCTCGACCTTGAGGAGCGCCAGATAGCGCTCCCCTTCCTTCGGCGGTCGGACCTGCCCGAGAATGGTGTCGCCCGTGCGCAGATCGAATCGCTTGATCTGGCTCGGGCTCACGTAGATGTCGTCGGGCCCGTAGAGGTAGTTCCAGTCGGGGCTGCGGAGGAAGCCGTAGCCTTCCGGCAGGATCTCGAGCACGCCTTCGCCGCGCAGCACCGTGTCGGTGTCCAGCAGCGATTGCTCGATGCGGAAGATCAGGTCTTGCTTGCGGAGCCCCGAGTAGTTTTGAATGTTGAGGCTCTCGGCCATCGCGTGCAGTTCCGCGACGGACTTCCGTTTCAGCTCAGCGATATCCACGTGGGCGGAGACTCCGTTGGGCAACAGCGGGCAGGGTTTACCCCTGGCAGGGTGGTGAACGCGTTGATCTATGGAAGCGTAAGGGTCGTAACCGGTGTGCAGGCGCTATCATAGGGGTTCTGGTGCCCTCTAGTCAAGATCAGGGCGGCCCGGCCGGCCTCACGCCCTTCCTCCTCGCCTGGCGTACGACGCCCCTGCGAGACAGGGAAGTCGTTGATGCGCTTGTACATCCGGCTCACGCGGCACCCTCCGCCGCACTCGCCGACGC
The DNA here is from genome assembly GCA_036523455.1 of Gemmatimonadales bacterium. Classification (GTDB taxonomy): domain Bacteria; phylum Gemmatimonadota; class Gemmatimonadetes; order Gemmatimonadales; family GWC2-71-9; genus DASTHG01. The sequence goes on along the minus strand of DATDED010000290.1, from coordinate 8,112 downwards.
GCTCACCGCGTGGCCGGGCGACTACTACTGGTCGGAAGAGGCCGGGGGTCGCTGGCTCGTCCTGACGCGCCGGGTGCGCGTGACGCCGGAACGCTGGTGGCTGCACGTCGCGCTGTTCGTCCTCACGGTCGTCACCACGACCATCGCCGGGGCGGTGCTCCAGGGACGGGCCGTGGTCGACGACAGCTGGGGACTGCTCCGGGGCCGCCTCGCATTCTCGGGCGACCCGGGGCACGCACTGCTCAGCGGATTGGCGTTCTCGATCCCGCTGATGGCGATTCTGCTGGCGCACGAGCTGGGACACTACGTGACGGCCCGCCGTTACCTGCTCGACGTCTCACCTCCTTACTTCCTCCCCGTCCCCCTGTGGCCTTCGTTCATCGGCACCATGGGCGCCTTCATCAGACTGCGGACGTTGTTGTCGGACCGGCGGCAGTTGTTCGACGTGGGGGTGGCGGGACCGCTGGCCGGATTCGCGCTCGCGCTGCCGGCGCTGCTCGTCGGGTTGCACCTGTCCCATCCGCTGCCGCGCGATAGCGGCATGAGCGGGATGCTGCTGATGGTCGGGTCCGGGCCGGAATTGCTGCACCTGGGTGACTCGTTCGTCACGCTGCTGGCGCGCTGGGCGGTGCACGGCGACCTCGGGCCGGTGCTGATGCACCCGCTGGCCTTCGCGGGCGTGTTGGGGATGTTCGTGACGATGATCAATCTCATGCCGATGGCGCAGCTCGACGGCGGCCACATCCTGTACGCCGCCTTGCCCCGCTGGCACCGGCGCGCGGCGCTGGGCTTCTGGATCGTAGTGCTGCTGCTGGGATCCTGGTGGTCCGGCTGGTACATCTGGGCGGGTCTCGTGCTGGCGGTGTCGCGCGGGCGGCTCGATCACCCGACGGTGCTGGAGGCGAGCCGTCCGTTGCCGCGCTCGCGCCGCCTGCTGGCGTGGGCGGCGTTGGCGCTGTTCCTCCTCACGTTCATGCCAGTGCCGTTCAGGATCTGAAACACAAACGCACGGAGCAGGGAGCAGTGCGTCAATTGCACGGGTCGGTGCGTAGCAGGATCCAACTGCTCCGTGCTCCGGCGAGGGGCGGTAGGGGCAGTCCGCTATTGCGTAACCCGGGCTCCCGTATAATCTTCTCCCAAACCAGCCCCTGGGATGGCATGCCCGCTCAACCGGCCCGTCAAGCAGTCCCGGCGCTTCACGAAGCAGTCGTTCACGATCTCCCCCCCATTCGGTTCGAAGGCCAGAGTGTCGCCGTACGCCTCGTGCTCCGTCATGCAGAGGACGGGGCCTGGCGCGGTCGCATCCTGTTCGGGCTGGAAGACACCGAACATGAGCGGACCACGGCGGAGATCTTCTGTGCGCTCTCCGAGCAGGACCTCTGGCTCTCCGTTCGCGACCTCCGGGATCATCACCTCCGCGATCTGTACCGCTCCCTGCTCTAACGTGATCGGGGATCCCGACCGGTCGTGAGCCGGCTGCACCGTGCGCGGTTCTGCCCGCCGCCTTGGGCCGTGTTGGCGCGAGCGCCCCACAGCGCAGGGAGCACGGAGCAGTTGGTCCCGTTTCACATCATTCACCGTCGCAGACTGCTCTGTGCTCCCTGCTCCAGACTTCCCCGTGCTCCCTGGGCCGCCTTCAGGTATCGATATCCGTTGGTGAAGTAGAGTCCCAGCAGCACTACGCTCGCCCCGCTGACCGCGAACTTCAGCGCCGCGGGGGCGTCGCTCGTGGACAGCAGTCCCTCGATCGTCCCGGCGATGGCGAGCAGGAATACCACGGCGCCGATCATGCGCATCGCGACCCGGCCGTCCACGACCAGCGCGTCGAGCCGGGTGCGGTCGCCCGGGGCGATCAACGCGTGGGCCAGGCGGAACCCGGCGCCCCCGGAGATGAAGATCGCGGTCAGCTCGAGGACGCCGTGGCCGGCCACGAAGGTGGCGAGATATCCCGCCGCGTGGTAATTGGCGAACACGCCGAATCCGGTGCCGATGGCGAGGCCATTGAACACCAGCGCCCAGAGGGTGAGGATGCCCGCCAGCATGCCCCCGGCGAACGCCATGATGCACACCCGGATGTTGTTCGAGATGATCGCCGCCGCGATCACGGGACGCTCGCCGCTTTCGGCCTGCGCGTAGCCGATCCCTTCCTCCGTCCGATCCGCCGCCTGCTCGGCCCGACTCACCATGACGGGCGATACGATCTCGTCGGCGAGCCGGGGCCGCTCGCGCAACATCACGTAACCGATGACCGCCGGAATCATGAACAGGAGGAAGCTGGCGAGCACGTACACCCACGACTGGACGACGGCCGCCGGGAAATCGGCCAGGACGGTGCGAAAGAACGGCGGCCGACGCGTGGCGCGGGCCTGGTACAGCACGCTGTGCCCCGCCCCGACCAGCCGCTCGAGATAGGCCACGACCTGCGGAGACACGCCGTAGGTGCGCGCCCGGGCCAGGTCGGCCGCCACCTCGCGGTAGCGGGCGGCGAACGCCGGGATCTCCGCTGCCGGGACCTGCGCGAGTCCGCCGCGCTCGTAGCGCTGCGCCGCCTCGCGGAACGCTTCCCAGGTATCGCGCTTGCGGGCGAAGAACCGCTCGGCGGTGACGGTGATGCGGCCGGCGGCCCCAGTCGCCCGCGTGGCGAACCGGCCCCGACGTTTCTGCTGCTCGTCGGCGAACACCAGCGCGAGGTAGGCGAGGGGATCGCTTGCGCGTCGCGGGATTTTCGCCTCGATGCGGCGCGACAGCTCGGCGGCCATGCGATCGCGGACGGCGGGCAGCAGCTGGTCGACCCGGGCGAGGAAGCGATCGAGCAGCGCGAACTCCGGGTCGCTCAACTCCGGCGGCCCCAGCTCGAGCGCCTCGTTGGCCGGGGCCGGTGGTGCCGGCGCCAGCCGCCAGGCGGCCACGCGGTCGCGCACCACGATGGTGCCGGCGGCGAGGTCACCGAGCCGCTTGTTGGCAGGATGAAAGAAGACGAACGCCAGTCCGGGGAGGGGGCCCAGCGGGAAGAAGAAGTCCACGATCCGCACGAGGTTGCGGACGGTGGCTGCGTTCGCCGTCACGGGGCGACCGGTGTCCAGAACCACCCGCAGGCCGAGGGCACGCTTGCCCGGTGTGCGGCCCTCCCACAGTGCCTCAAACAGGGCGAAGTAAAGGAAGAAGCCCAGACCGGCCACGAGCACGACGAGCGCCGTGCCCCAGCTGCCGAGGCCGGAGTCCCACGATTCGGACAGCCCGGCTGCCGCGTAGAAAACGAAGATGATGAAGTAGGTGACGCCGAGCACCACCAGGTCCGCGAAGGCGGCCGCGGCTCGCGAGCCCAGCCCGGCGAGCTCGAAGGAGAGCATGATGTGCTCCGGCGTCTCGACGCCGAGATGCTGGCGCAGACCGGACGGGTGCAGCGGGGCTCGCGTATGGGGGCTCACGTCCTCATCTTACCGCCATTCACCTTGTGAGGGCGAGACCCGATGGCCGACCTGCCCCCCATAGAGCAGATGGAATTCGGCGAGATCCTCGACGGCGCCCTGTCGCTGTTCCGGCGCCACTTCCCGCTCTTTCTGAAGCTCAGCCTCGCGGTGCTGTGGGTTCCGGTCGTGCTCGGTCTCTATTGGCGGGTGCGGTTCTTCGGCGTGGAGGCCACGACGCCGGAGGAGACCGTCGCCGTCCTCCAGGACCAGATCGTTCCCCTCGTGCTGTGGACGCTGGTCTTCGGGATCTTCTACCTGTGCGCCATGCTGCTGTTGACCGCGGGATCGATTCGCATCATCTCCGACTCCTACCTGGGCCGTGACCCGGAGTTCGGAGCGGTGTGGAGGTTCGGCTTCGGGAAGATCGTCCCCCTGTTCCTCGTCGGCCTCGGCAAAGGCCTGCTGCTCATGCTGGTGGGGATGGTGTGCCTGTTCGTGGGCGCCATCGTCGTCGCGGTGGCGAAAGGACTGGGCACCGCGATCGTGGCCCTGGCGATCCTGGGACTCTTCGTCGGCTCGATCTGGGCGGTGTTGTTCATCGCCTGCGGGTACATGGTCACCACTCCGGCGGTCGTGCTCGAGCGCCTCTCCAGCGCGTTCGACTCCTTCGGGCGGTCGTGGGAGCTCACCCGCGGCGCCAAGCTCCGGATGCTGGGTCTGGCGCTGGTCGGGTGGCTCATCAGCAGTCTGCTGCCCACGATCGTCGTGCAGGCGGTCGGCGCCCTCGTGGTGCAGCTGATCCCCGGGGCGCAGCTGTACTGGACCATCGTCGGTTCGGTGCTGCCGATCATGCTGGCGCCGATCCTCCCCTGCATCCTCACCCTCGCCTACTACGACTTGCGCGTGCGGCGTGAGGGGTTCGACCTCCAGCTGTTGAGCGAGCAGCTGGGGGCCCCCTGACCCCGTTCGACCTTCCGCAGGCGGCGGTGCCCGCCGATTCGGTGCGGCGCGCCGTGCGGGAGGTGTTCGCGCGCCCCGAGTACGAGTGGGTGCAGACCGCCCGACCGCTGCACTGGCTGCGCGATCTGTGGATGCGCTTCCGCGCGTGGCTCGACGCCTTCACGACGCAGCACCCGCTCGGTGCCAAACTGCTGTTTTGGGCTGCGCTCCTCGCCCTGATCGCGTTGCTGACCCACATTGGGCTCACGGTGTGGCGCATCTACCGGGTGACCGTGCAGCAGCCCGGCGCCACGGGCTCCACACCGGCCCCGGCGCTGCTGGACAGCCGCGGGCACCTGGCGCGGGCCGAGTCGCTGGCGCGCGCCGGCCGCTACACCGAGGCATTGGCGCACCGTTTCATCGCGCTGCTGCTCGAGCTCGACCGGGCGGACGCCCTGACCTTCCACCCGTCGAAGACGCCCGCCGAGTACGTGCGCGAGGCCCGGCTGGGGGCCACGGGTCGCGCGACCCTGGCGGGACTCGTCTCCCGTCTGTACCACCACGTGTTCGGAGCGGAGCCGTTGGACGAGCACGGATATCGCGAATTCGGCGCCGCAGCCGGAACCCTGCTGCATCATGTCGAATCGCACTGAGATCGGCCTCGCGGTCCTGCTCGCCCTGGCGCTCATCGTGGCCGTGATGGCCGGCCACCGCCAGCGCCGCGCGGTCTCCCGCTGGGAGCGCGTGTCCACGTACACTACCGGTCCGACCGGTGGACGGGGACCGTACGACGTGCTCGCCCGGCTCGGCGTGCCGGTGGAGCGGCGCCGCACGCCGCTGTTCGATATCGGCCGCCAGGTCCGCGGCCGCCCCGCGGTGCTCGCCGTCGTGTCACCCGAGCTCTGGCTCGAATCCGCGGAGCGGGAGGCGGTGGCACGCTATGTCGGCGCCGGTGGGAGGGTCGTCGCGGTGGCGGATGCGGGCGGGCTCACGCGTTGTTTCGGCTGGGACACGGCAGAGCCGGATTCGGCGGACCTCGCGGCGGACGACAGCGCCGCGGTCGTGCTCCCCGAGGGACTCGCGACGCTGCCGCGGGTCGGCTGGGTGTTGCGGCCGTTCGGCCAGGACACCCTCGAGGGCCAGACGAAGCGGACGGCCGAGCTCGCCAAGCGCGGCAGGCTCGGCCGGCCGTCCCACGATGACGACGACTGCCGTGCCGCCCAACGGGACGGCGTGGACACGCTGCTCGCGACGCCGCATCACGCGCCGGTCGTGCTCCGACTGCGCTTTCGCGGCGGCGGCACTGCGGTGCTGGTGGCCGACGAGGGCTACTTCCGCAACGCCGCCTGGCGGTCCACCGACGCCCCCAGCCTGCTGGTTCCCCTGATCCTGCCCGCGACGCGCGGACGCATCAGCTGGGACGAATACCATCACGGGTACGGCGAGCAGACGTCGCGTGGGGGAGCGCTGGTCGGCTGGATGGCGCGCTCACCGGTGGGGTGGGTGCTGTTCCAGCTGGTGGCGGTCGTCCTGCTCTGGCTCGCCGTCCGCGCGGTGCGCTTCGGACCGGCGCGCGCTGTGGTCGAGCGGCGCCGCCGCTCGCCGCTGGAGCACGTGGAGGCGCTGGCGGCCGGGCTCGAGGGCGCGGGCGGCGTCGATACGGCGGTGGCCCTGACGGTCTCGGGGCTGCGGCGCCGGCTGTCGCGCACCGGCCAGCCTCCGCACGGCGACGTCAGGCAATGGCTGGCTTCGCTGGAGCTGGTACTTCCCGGGGTGCGGGGCCGCAGGGCCGCGCGCCGGTTGCAGGAAACGCTGACCAAACCCGGTGGCGACGAGCGGGTGCTCGCCGCCGCCCAGGCCGTGGAGGACGTGTGGGAGGAATTGCGTCCGCGGGCGTCGCCCGCCGCATCCTGGAAGCGCTGAATCGTGTGGTGTTGGGTCAGGAGAAAGCGACGCGCGAGGTGCTCGTCGCCCTGCTCGCCCGCGGCCACGTGCTGCTGGAAGGCGTGCCCGGCACGGCGAAGACCCTGCTCGCGCGCACGCTCGCGCTGGCGCTCGACGTGCGGTTCCAGCGGATCCAGTTCACCCCCGACCTGATGCCGGCCGACATCACCGGCGTGTCGATGCTCACGGGGTCGCACGAGTTCACCTTCCGCCCCGGGCCGATCTTCGCCGACCTCGTACTGGCGGACGAGATCAACCGGGCGCCCGCCAAGACGCAGGCCGCGCTGCTCGAGGCGATGCAGGAGCGCACCGTGACGGTGGACGGGGTGAGCCATTCCCTGTCGCCCGTCTTTACGGTGTTCGCGACCCAGAACCCGATCGAGTTCGAGGGCACCTATCCGCTCCCCGAGGCGGAGCTCGATCGCTTCATGGTGAAGGCGCAGTTCGGCTATCCTGCGGCGGACGTGGAGCAGGGGATCCTGACGCGCTACGTCGAGGGGTTCGAGGCGGACCGCCCCGCGACGTACGGCGTCTCGCAGGTGGCCGACGCACGGGGGCTGGAAGAGGTGCGCGCCGCCGTGGACGCGGTGCGGGTCGAGCCCAAGATCACGGCCTACATCACCGCGGTGGTGCGCGCGACGCGTGAAGCGGCGTCGCTCACCCTCGGCGCCAGCCCGCGGGCGGGCGTGTCGCTGCTCAAGGCGGCGCGCGCCGTCGCGCTGCTCGAGGAGCGGGAGTACGTCGTTCCCGACGACGTGAAGACCCTCGCGCCGGCGGTGCTGCGGCACCGCGTGGTCGTCGCGCCCGAGCTGGAGCTGGAAGGCGTCACCCCCGATGCCGCGCTCAAGGCGATCCTCGACAAGACCGAGGTGCCGACCGCGTGAGCCGGGGCGATCTGATCGATCTGCTCCTGTTCACCGTGGTCGCGGGCGGATTCGTCGGGTTGTGGTACCTGGTCGGCGCCTACGCCGGCGTGCTCTGGAGCCGGCGCGCGCTCGTCCTGCTCGCCGCCAGCGCCGGGATCGCCCTGCTCGGGTTCTGGATTCCGGGCGCCCTCGACCTGCTGCTCCTCGCCGACGCGATGCTGGTGGCCGGCGTGTGGCTCGACGCGCTGCTCGCGCCGCGCATCGGGGAACGGGAGATCACGATCACACGCGAGGCGCCTCCGGCCTTTTCCCTCGGGCGGGCGGGGGAGGTGGCCTACCGCTGGCGCAACCCCGCGTCCCGCCGCGGGCGGTTGCGCGTGCGCGAAGTCCGGCCCGACGTGCTGGGGGGCACGCTCGAGCCGCGGGACGTCCGCGTACCGGCGCACGGGGACATGCGGGAGGTGCTGCCCGTCGTGCCGGTGCGTCGCGGCCACGAGACCGCCGGCGGCTTTGCGGTGGACAGCGGCGGACCGTTGGGGCTGGGCGTGCGGCGCAGCCGGCTCACGCTGCCGTGGGACGCCCGCGTCTATCCCGCGCTCACGGCCGTGCGACGGCGCGCCGCCGTGGCGCAGGCGCTGCGCCGCCGCGAGCAGGGCCGCCAGCCGTTGCGCCGGCTCGGCGAAGGACGGCTGTTCGAGTCGTTGCGGGACTTCGTCCCGGGCGACGACCCCCGGCTGATCGACTGGAAGGCCACGGCGCGGCGCCGCAAGCTCATCACGCGGCAGTTCGAAGCGGAGCGACGCCAGCAGGTGATGCTGGTGCTCGATGCCGGTCGCCTGCTCACCGCGGACGTCGCGGGGGTGGCGCGCATGGACTACGTGGTGCAGGCGGCGCTCGAGCTGGCGTACGCCGCGGCGCAGCACGACGACAACGTCGGCGTGATGGTGTTCGCC
>DATDED010000289.1:0-11237 GCA_036523455.1 Gemmatimonadales bacterium | reverse complement strand
TGCCCGTCGGCGTAGGTGCGGTTGTCGTAGGAGTCGAGGACCTGCACTTCGTACCTGCTCATCAGATACACCCCGCTGTTGCCGCGCTCCTGTCCTTCGCCGCGCGGCGGCACGGGCGCCATCCATTCGACGTGCAGCTGGCAATCGCCGAATCCCCGCCGGGTGTGAATGTTGCCGCTCTCCGGGGCGATCTCGACGTATCCGTTCTCGACCTTCCAGGCAGCCGCCTGGCCGGAATCGCCCACCCATTGCGAGAGATCCCGGCCATCGAACAGCACCACGGCGTCCGACGGCGGGGCCCCGGGCGCCGCAGGCGGCGCCGGGCTGACGACCGGCGGGGGCGGGCGGTCCATGGAATGCTGCGGCCAGCGCGTGGACACCTGTGCTGCCACGGGGGTGGGGGTCACCCACAAGAGGACGAGCGGGACAGTCAGCCAGCCGGTGGGTCTCATCGGGCCTCCATCACGAGCGCGGGAGTTCGCAAGAAACCTTACACGTTTTCCGGTGCATCGCTTCGGTCTGCGGTCGTAGCTATAGGCCGGAACGCCGGACGACCGGGGGGGGACGACCATGACGATGCGGCGGGCGCTGCAGACGATCCTGACGATAGCCGTATTCGGGCTCGTATTCTCGGGGGTGTTGACGTATCGCGAGCTCTTCGCCGGCATGGCGAAATGTCCCAGCCCGGGGGCGCCGGGCACCGTGTTCGGCTACCCGGCCTGCGTGTACGGGTTCTTCATGTACCTCGTCATCACCGTGGTGGCGATGCTGGGACTGCGGGCGAAGCGCTAGCGCCGGCTAGCTCTCGGGCGCCGTCTTCCGCGTGTTGCGGCGCTTCTTCTTCGGACGTGACTTGCCATAAGTGCCGCGGAAGATCTTGCCGCGGCGCGAGCGCTTGTCGCCTTTGCCCATCGAGATTCCTCTGTTCGGGTGAGAGAAGGTGAATCTAGCACGCGCGACGCTGGCGTGCCGCAGTCGCGCGCCGTAAGTTGCCTCCCCCACACCGGCGAGACCGAGCATGCAGCGCGAGGACGGCATCACCTGGGGTGGTGTGCTGGGGCGGTTGCTGGCGGCGCTGGTCCTGGTCCACGCGACGTACAACCCTGAGCGCATCTCGTTCTATCATTGGGCGATCGCCCCCCTCATCCGCGGGGAGGGCCTCGGAGGACAGGGGGCTCTGAAACTGATCGCCGCCATCCTGCTGATCATCGCCTGGGCGGTCTTCCTGCAGGCCACGCGTCGTTCGTTGGGCATCATGGGGGCCCTGCTCGTCTCGGCGCTGGGCGCCGGCATCATCTGGCTGCTGATCCAGTGGCACATCCTGTCGCCCACGAGCCTCACGGCCATCACGCACATCGTCCTCGTCGTGCTGAGCGTCGTGCTGGCGGTCGGCATGTCCTGGTCCATCGTGAGCCGCCGGCTGAGCGGGCAGATGGACACCGACGACGTGGGCGGCGGGAGCTGACGCGGGGCGCGCCCGGTCAGGTGTGCGTGCCGGCGTCCCGGGTGGCCGCGGGAGCCCCGCGCACGAGGGCGATGTAATCGGTCGGCATCGGCACGCCGCCGCCCCGTCGCAATGCCCAGGCGATCTGTCCCCGGTGATACGTGCCGTGCAGGAACAGGTGCAGCAGGATGTCCTCGATGCTCGACGTGAACGTCTGCCCGGCGCTGTTCGTGTAGGTGATCCCCCGCGGCAGTGCGTCCGGCGTGAGCGCCGCCACGTACGCGCCGAGGTCGCGCTGGTTCGCCTGGACGAGTCCCGCGCACTGCTCCAGGGACAACGCGGGCCACACGGGATGATGCGGCGCCGCCCCCTTCAGCCGGGCGAGCCAGACATGCTCGGTGGCGAGCACGTGGGCGAAGAGCTCGAGACAGGACGCATCCGGCGTGGTCGCGCTGCGCAGCGACGCGAGCACCCGGTCATCCGCCCAGGCGAGATGCGTGACGAGCTTCGAAAGATGTTGCACGGATTCCGGTAAGCTCTCCCCGCCGCCGGCGGTGGGCAAGCGGGGGCTCGCGTCGCCCGCCGCCCTCTGGTTATGGTTCCCCGGCGCGCCCGCCTGAGGGGCGCCAACCCCGGAGGGACGCACGGCCGCAGTCACGCAGACCTCGGAATCCCCGCTGCTCGTATCGCGCTTGCCCGCGACCGCCTTCCAGGCGGACCTGCCCTCGAGCGAGTTCGGGCTCGCCATGGGGTTCCTGGTGGGCCACTACTTCCTCAATATGCAGGACCTCCACTACGGCTTCTGGCCCGAGGGCCTGCCGGTGGAGCCCCGCAATCTCGCCCAGGCGCAGGCGCATTACACGGAGTTCCTGATGCAGCACATCCCGGCCGGGGTGCGCACGATTCTGGACGTGGGGTGCGGGGCGGGGAACACCGCGCGGAAGCTGCTCGACCGCGGGTTTCAGGTGGACTGCGTGTCGCCCAACGGCGTGCTCTCGGGCGTGGCGCGCGCGGTGCTGGCGGGACGCGCCACGATCTTCGAATCGCGCTTCCAGGACGTGCAGACCGACCGCCGCTACGACCTGATCCTGTTCAGTGAGAGCCTGCTGTTCATTCCGCTGGAGGAGGCGTTCGCCAGGGCGCTGGCGCTGCTGAATCCGGGCGGCCACGTGCTGATCACGGACATCTTCCGCGTGCCGGCGGAGGGGAAGAGCCCGATCGGCGGCGGCCACGAGCTGCCGCGCTTCCGGGAGACGATCGCCCGGTTCCCGCTCGTCCCGGTGGCCGACGAGGACATGACCGACGGCATCGCGCCGACGTTCGACGTGCTCGACGGCGCGTACCGCGAGGCGATCGAGCCCGCCTATCGGCTGCTGCTCACCCGGCTCACACTGCGCCATCCCTGGGTGATGCGGGTGGTACGCTGGAAATTCCGGAAGTCGATGCGGCGCTACGAGGACAAGCACTTCAGCGGCCGGCGCAACGGGGCCAACTTCAAGAAATACAAGTCCTATCGCCTGCTGCTCTACCGCAGCGCCTAGCGCAGCACGCCGCCGTCGATCGGCACGGCCTGTCCGGTGAGGAACGCCGCCTCGTCGGACAGGAGGTACAGCACCAGCGCCGCGACCTCCACCGGTTTGCCCATCCGTCCCATCGGCTGGTAGGCCGAGAGCTTCGCGAACATCTCCGCTTCGCGGCCGGGGTAGTTGCGCGCCAGGAAGCCGTCCACGAACGGCGTGTGGATGCGGGACGGGCAGACGCAGTTGCAGCGGATGCCGCGCTTCACGTAGTCCACGGCGACCGACTTCGTCATCGCGAGCACCGCCCCCTTGCTCATCCCGTAGGCGAAGCGCTCTTCCTCGCCCACCAGCGAGGCGATCGATCCCATGTTCACGATCGCGCCGCCGCCGCCCGCCAGCATGTGCCGGATCGCGGCCTGTAGACAGAGGAACATCCCACGCACGTTGACGCGGTACAGCCGGTCGAGCGTCTCGGAGGTGGTCGTCTCGACGGTGCCGACGTGCGAGATCCCCGCGTTGTTCACGAGCAGCTGGATGCCGCCGTGGTCGGCGGCGATCTGGTCGAACGTCCGGCGCACCTGCGCCTCGTCGGTCACGTCACAGACGAACGCGTGCGCGGCCCCTCCCGCGGCGCGGATCCCGGCCGCCGCTTCCTCGGCGGGACCACCGTCCAGGTCGAGCACCATCACCTTGGCGCAGTGCTCCGCCAGCACCCAGGCGATGCTGCGGCCGATGCCGAGCCCGGCGCCGGTCACGACCGCCGTCTTCCCTTCGAGACTGAATCGCACCGGTCTCCGGGATCCTTCACCGAGCTCGATGCGGGGCTGCTTCATCGCCCCACTCGAACGGCGCGGGGTCACGGGGGCGGTCGCAGAGCCTGCGGCGCTTTCCCCTGGTGGGATGTCGGACATTCTCGAAATGTGCTCCGAAAGGCGTGAGAAGCTAGCCGACTGGGTGTTGCACCGGTCCCTCAGGCGGTGCACCCGCGCGACGCCGCCCAGGCGGCGTCTTCATGATCCTCTTTCGCGAAGCAACCCCTGTTCCATGGCGAAGCGGGTGAGGCCCGCGACGGTGTGGATGCGTAGCTTGCGCATCAGGCTGTCGCGATGCGCCTCGACCGTCCGGACGCTGATCCCCAGCTCGCCGGCCGCTTCGCGGTTGGTGAGCCCGCGGGCGATGCGGACCAGCACGTCGCGCTCCCGGCTGGTGAGGTCCTCCAGGGCGTCCGGCTGGTCGTCGCCCTGCTGCACCGCCGCCGCCAGATGCCGTGCCACCGGGGGACTGAAGAACGAGTCCCCGCCATGCACGGCGCGGATCGCCTGCCGGATCTCCGAGGGGCTCGAATCCTTGCGCAGGTATCCGTGAGCGCCCGCCCGCACGCTCTCGAGCACGTACTCCCGGTCGTCGTGCACGCTGAGGATGAGGACACGGGTCTCCACGACTTGTTCGCGCAGCGCGCGAACCACGTCGAGCCCCGTGGCACCGGGCATCGTGAGGTCGAGCAGCACGACGTCGGGCCGCTCGCGTGCCGCCCGTTCCAGGACTTCTCCGCCCGTGGCCGCTTCCGCCACCACCAGGAGGCCCGGATCTTCCTCCAGCACGCGGCGGATCCCCTGGCGTACCACGGTGTGATCGTCCGCCACCAGGACCCGGATGGGAGGAGCACTCGACGGTCGGGTCATCAGGTGCCTGTGGCGGTGAAGGGGATCTCGAGCCGGACGCGCACGCCGGCTCCTGGCGCCCCGGTGATTTCTGCGGTGCCACCCAGGGCGCCGATCCGCTCGCGCATGCCGGCCAGTCCCAGATGGCCCGCCTGCTCGATCCGCGCGAGGTCGAAGTCCGCGGGCAGCCCGCGGCCATCGTCGGCGATCTCCAGCGTCAGGCGTCCGGAGCCGTCGGCGAGGAGGACACGCACGGTCCTGGCCGCGGCGTGCCGGGCGACGTTGGCGAGCGCCTCCTGGGTCGCCCGGAACAGGGCCAACTCGGTCTCGCGACCGAGCGCGGGCAGCGCGGCCGGCGCATCGAGCGTGATGGCGATGCCCGCCCGTTCCCCGAACGACTCGGTGAGCGAGCGTAGCGCCGGCACCAGGCCGAGGTCGTCGAGCAGCGAGGGACGCAGCTGCTCGGTCACCCGGCGCACGCTGCGCATGCCGGCGTCGATCAGCTCGACGGTGTGCGCCACGAGCTGCGTCAGCCCCGGCTCGACCCGCTCGGCGAGCAACCCCAGCTGGAGCTTCACCGCGGCCAGCACCTGCGCCGTTTCGTCGTGCAGCTCGAGCGACAGCCGTCGCCGCTCGGCCTCCTGCTGCTCCATGATGCCGGTGGACAGCCGCGCCAGCTCCGCGGTGCGCGCCTCGAGACGCCGGTACAGGTCCGCGTTCTCGAGCGCCGCCCCGATCTGACTGCCCAGCGCCCGCAGGAAGGTCTCGTCCAGCGCGGTGAAGGGGTCCCGCGCGTCGCCCACCAGCAGCAGCGCGCCGGTGGCGACGCCGCCGCGCCACACCGGCAGCAGCGCGGCGTAGGGGAAGCGGCGGCCTCCACTGCCCGGCCGTGGATCCGGCCAGTCGCGCAGGAACGCGGGGCGTCCGCTGCCGATCGCCGCGACGGCCGCCTCGGCGGCACGGCTGGGCAGCGGCGCCTCCGCCCATCCGTCGCACGCGCCGGCTCCGGCGACGCAGCGTGCGCGATCGCCTTCCAACGCGATCATGGCGCTGCCCCGCACCGTGGGCAGGGCGAGGGGACGCTGCAGCAACGTGCCGAGCCCGTCGCTTCCGTCGCGGCGCGGCTGCAGGTCGCCCGAGAGCGCGGACAGGGCCGCGACCCCCCGGCGCAGCTCGTCCTGCACCAGCATCAGGATTCCCGCCCCGGTGGCGAACAGAAAGAGGATATCGAGGTAGTACCCCCACGGGCTCCACGCCCCACGCGCCCGCAGGAAGGGGTAGTCGAGGTGATGCACGCCCCAGAGGACCAGGGCGCCGGAGAGCAGCGCGGCTCCCGTCGCCCGCACGCGACGGTAGTAGCGCAGGAAGGTCCACCCCGTCCACAGCGTCACCAGGCTGAGGAACAGGACGGCGGGACCGGCGGCCAGGAGGAAGTTGTCCAGTCGATAGATGGCGATGTACGACCAGGCGAGCGGGAACAGCACCAGCAGGCCGTAGCGCCGGCGCCATTCGAGCTGCCAGGAGAAGACGAGTGCCGCCCAGAGCAGCGCGAGCGCCGTGCAGCCGGTCAGCACCTGGTGCCAGTAGAGCCAGGACCACCGATGCGAGGCGAGGAAACTCACGATGGCCCCGACGCGGAGCAGATACAGGAACCAGGCGACGGCCAGCCATCCCAGGTAGGGCTTGCGATAGCGCCGGTACAGGAGCCCGCAGAGCGCGGCCAGGCCGAAGGTGATCGCCGCCAGCAGCACCGCGGCGTGCAGCTCGGTTGTGGGCGGGAAGGGCGTCAATGGCGACTGATTCACGATGCTGGATTGTATATTCGTTCGAGTCGTACCACCAACCGAGGGGGCGAGGATGCGACGTGCTGTACTTGTCTCTACCGTCACGCTGGGGCTCGCATGGAGCGGGCTCGGGCCGTCGGCGGCAGCGGCGCAGCGATTTCAGGGGATGATCCGCTTTACGGTCCACGAAGAGAGCGGCCGCACCATGGAGATCACGCAGTACGCCAAGCCCGGCAAGTCGAGCTTCATGGCCGTGGAAGCCGGAAAACCGGGTGGCGGCATGATCGTGGATTCCACCGCCGGCACGTTGACCATGATCGACGGCGAGCACAAGACCTACACCGTCATCAACCTGGTGGCGATGCAGCAGATGATGCAGGGGATGGCGGGCATGGCCCGAGGGATGCGGGGGACACAGCGCGGCACCACCGACGCCGAAGGCGCGCCCAAAGGGACGATCACGGCGACGGGACGCACGGAGGTCGTCGCCGGCGTGACCTGCCAGGTGTACACCTATGAGGGGACGGACAACGGCAAGCACGAAACAGGCGAGGTCTGTCTCGCCAAGGGCGCCGGGCTGATGGCGGGCGGTGACGTCATGGGGCAGATGCCGGGGATGATGGGGATGCAGCGCCAGACGATGCAACAGCGCCTGCAGGCGTGGGGGCCTCTCGGGACATTGCTGGCGCAGGGGTACGGCATCCTCAAGGGTACGAATTACGAGGACGGCAAGCCCAAGGGCTCGCTGGAGGTCACCGCGTTTCAGCGCGGGGCGCCGCCCGACGCCGCCTTCCACGCGCCGCCGGGGTTCACGGAGAAGTCGGTGGGCGACATGATGGGCGGCGGCCGGCGTCCCTAGCCGGCCAGAGCCCTAGACCGCTGCACCGGGCCGCGTCGCCGTGCCGACGCGGCCCGTCGTACGTTCAGGCGATGAAGCTCACGGCGGCGGCCTCGCGCATGCGCTCCCACAGGGCGGCGACGTGCGCGCGCTCCGTCGTTTCGACGCCGATGGATACCCGCACGGTCCAGCGACCCGCCAGCACGGCGGCGTGGAGGAACGCGGCCCCGGACGCGTTCACCCGCCCCATCCACTCCAGCGTGTGGCGGTCGAGCGCTTCGCCTTCGAGGCCCGGCGGATGGTGGCGCACGCACACCGTCTGCAACGGGACCGGGGCCACCCGCTCCCACTCCGGCGTCGCATCCACCTGGGCGGCGAGCCACTGGGCGTTGGCGAGATCGCGCCGCATCCGGGCCTGCAATCGGGCCAGGCCCTCGGTCCGGATCAAGGTCCACAACTTCAAGGCACGAAAGCGTCGTCCCAGCGGGATGTTCCAGTCGCGCAGATTGACGGTCTGGGCGTCGGCCGGGGTGCGCAGGTAGCTCGGATTCGTGGACATCACGCGCACCAGGTGCTCGACGTCGCGAACGTAGTAGAGCGAGCAGTCGAATGCCGCGCCGAGCCACTTGTGGGCGTTGATGACGATCGAGTCGGCCGCCTCGATCCCGCTCCACAGACGGCGGCACTCGGGCAGGATCATGGCCGAGCCCGCCATGGCCGCGTCCACATGCAGCCAGCATCCGTACTCGCGCGCCAGCGCCGCGATCGGTTCGAGCGGATCGCACGCCGTGACTCCCGTCGTGCCGACGGTGGCGACGATCGCGCAGGGGACGAGGCCCTGCGCCCGGTCGGCGGCGAGCGCGGCCTGCAACGCATCGGGGCGCAGGGCGAACGTGTCGTCCACGGGAATCGTCCGAAAATGATCCCGGCCGAATCCCGCGAGCAGCGCCGCCTTCTCGACCGAGCTGTTGCTCTGTGCCGTGGTGTACACCACGAGCGGGTGAGTCACCGTCTGCAGGCCACCGGCATGCAGGCTGAAGCCGCTGGCGCGCTCGCGGGCGCACAGCAGCGCGACAAGGGTGGCGGTCGAGGCGGTATCGTGGATCGCGCCGCTCCAGGCATCGGAGAGACCGACCATCTGTCGCACCCAGTCGGTGGTGAGCTGCTCCAGCTCCGTCAGGGCGGGGGAGGCCTGCCAGTTGAGGCCGATGACGCCGAGCCCGGTCGAGAGGAAATCGCCCAGAGCGCTCGCGAGTGACCGGTTCGAAGGGAAATACGCGAAGAACGAAGGGTGTTGCCAATGCGTGATGCCCGGCAGGATCGTCTGCTCCAGGTCGCGCAGCACGGCGTCGAACGGCTCGGGCTCCCGCGGCGGCTCGGCGGGGAGTCGTCCACGCACTTCGCCCGGCGACACCCGGGCGAGCACCGGGAAGGAGGCGATGCGCGTCTGGTAGTCGGCGATCCAGTCCACGACCCGGTGGCCCTCGCGGCGGAACTCCTCGGGCGTCATCCGCGGCTGCGCCACAGGCGCTTCAAGAGGGAGATCTGTCCGCCGTGGTAGCAGTCGTGAGCGGCGATTCCCACGATCATTTCGCCGAACGTCCAGCGCTTCCCCGCGGGAGGGATCCGGTTCCAGCGGCCGGCCGGAAACCGCTTGACCGCCCGGACCAGGGCCGCGTGCTCGGCGGCGAGCAGCGCGCGGTCCCTGGCCCAGGCCCGCGCATCCGGACGCGCGGGCAGCGCGGGCCAGTTGGCGGGCGCGCGGGGAAACGGGGAACCATCCGGCACGAGATGGCGGCGCACGGCGTAGTTCCAGTACGCGATGTGCAGCACCAGTTCCCAGATGCTGTGTCTCCCCGGTGCGGGTTGCCACCGCGCCTGGGCCGCCGTCACGCCGCGCAGCGCGCCCCGTACGGTCGGACCGTGCCACGCCCCACGCCCACGGGGATCGAGCTCGGCGGTCAGCAGCGCATGGATCATGGCACGAACCTGAGGGCGTTCTCATTGATGGGCAAGGGGTTAGCCGGGGTTGCGATTGCGATATCCTGATGATATCATATTGGTAGCAACCTACCAGCGAGGGTATCCCTGTGGTCCGCGAGTCCAGAATTCACGCCCTTCCCGGCGGCGTCATGATTCTCGTGCTGCTCGTGCTGACGGGTCTGACCGTCTGGCGGCTCGTGGAGGCGGCGCTGACAGCCTCCGCCTGGCCCATCGGGTCGTGGTCGCTAGCCGTCGCCTTCGTGACCGTCCTCTGGTTCGGGTTCTTCGTGGTGCAGCCGAACTTTGCGCAGGTGCTCCAGTTGTTCGGTCGTTACGTGGGCAGCGCGAAAGACGCCGGGTTGTGGTGGGCGAACCCGCTCTACACCAAGCGACGCGTGTCGCTGCGGGTGCGCAACTTCGAGACGGCGAAGCTCAAAGTGAACGATCACAGCTCCAATCCGATCGAGATCGCGGCGGTGGTGGTGTGGCAGGTGGTGGACACGGCGGAGGCCGTGTTCGAGGTGGATGACTACGACAACTACGTGCACGTGCAGAGCGAGTCGGCGCTGCGTGGCCTCGCGAACCAGTATCCCTACGATGCGCACGAGGAGGGCCAGATGGCGCTGGCCAGCCACACCGCCGAGATCGCCGAGAAGCTCAAAGGCGAGATCCAGGAGCGCCTGGCCAAAGCCGGCGTGCGGGTGCTCGAGGCGCGCATCAGCCATCTGGCTTATGCGCCCGAGATCGCGTCGGTGATGCTGCGACGCCAGCAGGCGAGCGCCATCATCGCGGCGCGCCGCAAGATCGTGGACGGGGCGGTGGGGATGGTGGAGCAGGCGCTGGCGCAGTTGTCCGAACGTCAAATCGTGACCCTGGACGACGAGCGTAAGGCGGCGATGGTCAGTAACCTGCTGGTCGTTCTGTGCTCCGAGCAGGGGACGCAGCCGGTCGTGAACGCCGGCTCGCTGTACCACTAGGAGCGGCGGACCGTGGCGGAGCGTCGCCCGTTCCTGCTCCGGATCGATTCGGCGCTGTATGACACCCTGCAGCGCTGGGCGGGCGACGAACTGCGCAGTCTCAACGGACAAATCGAATTCCTGCTGCGACGCGCTGCGGTGGAGGCGGGCCGGCTGCGGGGGGAGAGGACCCGAGATGAATCGCATCGCACGCCGTAGAGAACTCGTGCTGGTACTCCTGACGCTGGCGGCCACGGGCGAGACACTCCGTGCCCAGCAACCGGCGGGGTTCGCCGGGCTGTACCGGATGTTCCAGGCCGGCGCCGAAGTGGGCCGCGAGCAGTTCCGCCGCTCGCCGGGCCTCGCGGAGATGTCGGTCGTCGTGCCGCTGCTCGGGTTGAAGCTCGACAGCCGGACGGAGTTCGATTCCACCGGCACCTTCCGGCGCTTCGAGGCGCAGGTCTACAATGCCGCGGGCGACAGCCTGCGCGGCTCCTACACGGTCACCGCGGACGGCGATACGCTGCGGATCGTCAGCATGACGCAGCGCGGCGAGAGCCACGCCGGGACGGTCCCGGGCCGGGTGGCAGGAGTCATCCCGGCCCAATCCGTCGCCGTGATCGCACTCCTGGCGCGGCGCTTCAGCCGTGACACCGTGGTCCGTATGCTGCCGATGGGCGGCGATTCTACGTTGCCCGTTACCGTCCTGCACCGCGGCGACACTGCGGTGGTGACGCTGGCCAGCTTCGAGGCCCGCACGGTGATCACCGCCGGCCGCCCGGGGACGATCGAGGTGCCGATGAGCCGGGTGCGGGCCGACCTGTGGGACGGACGCGATTCGCTTCCGGCGCTGGCCGGCCTGCGGCGCCCGGTGCCGGACTATCGCGCGCCGGCCGGCGCGCCGTACACGGCGACCGAGGTCGTAGTCCCGATTCACCCGGCGGTGGGAGACACCTTCTCGCTCGCGGGGACGCTCACCCTCCCCGCCGCCGCGCGCGGACCGGTCCCCGTCGTCGTGACGATCACCGGGTCGGGCCGGCAGACGCGCGAT
>DATDED010000288.1:0-3223 GCA_036523455.1 Gemmatimonadales bacterium | reverse complement strand
GGGCTACGACGTGGCATCGCTCAAGGGCGATGTCAGCACCGCGGTCCTGATCCTCGATGAGAACGCATTCGGCGTGGACTTCAACGGCAATCTGACCACGACCGACTCCAGCGCCCGCGCGGCGGTCCTGGTCGATTACTCCCGAGTGGAGCGCCAACTCGGGGCCACCCTACTAGCGAGCGCGGGCGCCGCTACGGTGACCGCCGGGTACGGACGGCGAACTCGCGCGTTCGGCTCGACTCAGCAGTACGATATCGTCAATCGGGCTCGGCGTGACGTGCTGAAGGAGCTGACGGTGGATGTGGACGTACGCCTCGCCGCCGGAGTGCACTTTGATGTCGGCGCCCGGCGCGCCAAACAGACAACCGACCGCGCTGGTGATCCCGGCTCCCTCGGCGAGGTGGCCGATTACAGCCGCTTCGTCGCGTCGGCCGGACTCCGTTATCGGTTCTAGGGTTGCTCGCGGCGCTCAGCGGCCCCACTATCACTCGAGGAGGAGCAGCGATGTTCATCGTACTGGCCCTAACCGTCGTGCTGTGGCCCGCGCAAGCGCCGCAGCCGCTGAGCTGCCACATCACGCTGGCGGCCGGGGCAAAGAGCGCCCGGTGTGTGGTCACTGCGCCCTCCGGGCGCGCCATTCGCCATTGCACCGACGCGGACCGCCAGGCTGGTCATTGCACCAAGGCCGGCCGGACGGAGTATGTCGCCTGGGTCGTCCAGAACGGCCCCGGCCGCTGCAAGATCATGGACAAGAAGACCAAATGGGGACGCGGCGTTGTATCCGCGAAGGTGAGCAAGACGGATGGCAAAGCAGCATCCTGCGACCTTTACGTCGACCTGCAGTGACGCGCCTTCTCTTCACCGGATACGCGCCCGTACACTTCGTGTGCTTCCAGCCGGTTTACCAGCGGCTGCGGCGCCTGCCTGGTGTCGAGGTGTTTCTGTCCGGCGGGCGGGAGCCCGGCCTCGGGAGTGAGGGCGACGGACTCGGGCCGTTGACCGCCCGAGAGTTGTACCGGCCGTTCCGCGTGCCGGCCAAGCGTGTGTTGGAACTGGACGCCATGCGGCGGCAGCGGTTCGACATGGTGTTCTGCGCGCACGTGTCGGGCTACTTCCCGCGCGAGGATCGTGGACGCGTCCAGATCTTCCACGGTCTGTCGTTCCGCAACATGGCGGTGCGGCGCGACGTGCTGGTGTACGACCACCTGTTCATCACCGGGCCGTACATGCAGCGCACGTTTCAGGACCAGCAGCTGCTCCGGCCCGGTGATCCCCGGCTCGTGCCGATCGGGTTCCCCAAGGTCGATCGGCTGGTCGACGGCAGCCTGGACCGCGGCGCCATCGTCAGGCGGCTGGGCCTGTCGAGCCGGCGGCCCATCCTGCTGTACGCGCCCACCGGCCAGCGCGGCAACTCGCTCGAGACGTTGGGGGAAGAAGTGATCCGGCGGCTGCGCGCCACAGGCCGCTACGATATCCTGATCAAGCTGCACGACCACCCGCGTGACACGACCGTGGACTGGTCCGCCCGCCTGCGCCCGATGCTCGATGCCCACACGAAGCTGGTGCGGGATTTTGACATTGTGCCGTATCTCTTCGTTGCGGACCTGCTGATCTCCGACGCATCGTCCGTCTCGTCGGAGTACTCCCTGGTCGATCGCCCGATGGTGTTTCTAGACGTGCCGGACATGATCGCGGCGATACGCGCGAAGGGGCGAGCCGTGGATCTCGATACGTGGGGCCGCAAGGCCGGCACTACGGTGCGCTGGCCCGATGAAGCAGTCGACGCCGTGCGCGAATCTCTCGCGCACCCGCGTCGGCTGAGCGACGTGCGCCGCGAGATGGCGCGCGATCTCTTCTACAACCCGGGCCGCGCGGCCGACGCCGCAATGGCCTGGATCCGCGAACGGCTGGCATGAGCGCGGTCGGCGAGCTGCGGAAGATGCGGGGCCTCGCAGCCCTGCTGTGGCCCCACACGCGCGGCGATCGCAAGCTGCTCGTCGTGGGCGGCGCCTTGAGCCTGTCGCTCATCGTGCTGCGGGTGCTGCAGCCCTGGCCCCTCAAGTGGGTCATCGACTTGCTCACGAACCGCCACGAGCATACGGCGCTCGGTGGCCTCCTGGCCGCGCCCAAGCTCGGGCCTGCGGGGCTGAGCCTGCTGTATGTGGGAATTACGCTGGTGGCCGCGAC
Source organism: Gemmatimonadales bacterium (assembly GCA_036523455.1). GTDB lineage: Bacteria > Gemmatimonadota > Gemmatimonadetes > Gemmatimonadales > GWC2-71-9 > DASTHG01. The sequence goes on along the minus strand of DATDED010000288.1, from coordinate 1,036 downwards.
GGTGGCCTACGCCGAGCGCCTCGTCCTCGCCGGGCTCGCCAATCGCGTGATCTACCGCGTGCGCACCGCGCTCTTTGGTCACGTGCTGGCCCAGCCGATCGCCTTCCACGAAAGCCGCACCACTGGCGAACTGCTCACGCGCATCGTGTACGACACCGTCCGGCTGCGGCAGGGCGTCATCGCGATCCTGATGCGGATCTTCCAGACGGTGTGCCTGTTTCTCGCGACTCTCGGTGTGCTGCTGTGGCTGAACCTCAGCCTGGCACTCGTCGTGGCGCTGGGTGCGGTGCTGGCGCTCGCCGCGATGGGGTGGAGCGGCAGCGGCGTGGCCCGGGCGTCACGCAAGCAGCGCAAGAAAGAAGGCCGGCTGGCGTCCACTGTGGCGGAGGACCTGCTCGGCGTGCGCGAGCTGCAAGCCTACCGCGCCGGGCGCTGGCCCGACGACCGGTTTGGCAAGAAGAACGTGAAGAGCCTGCTCCACGAGCAGCGCGTGCGGCAGCTCGCCGCCTGGCTCATGCTACGCATCGAGATCCTCGTGGCGCTCACGATTACCGCGATCATCTGGCTCGGCGCGCACGAAGTGCAGGTGGGCGCGCTCACGCCCGGCGATCTCGTGTTGTTCGTGTCGTATGCTACCGGGCTCTACCGGCCGCTCGAGCAGTTCGCGCGGCAGACCTACAAGCTCGGCAAGACCTTCGCGTCGGGCGACCGCCTGCGGAAAATCATGGAGGAGCAGCCGGCGATCGCCGACCGGCCGGGGGCCGCCCTGGCGCCGCCCTTGCGCGGCGACGTGACATTGGAAGGCGTCACCGTCACCACGCCAAAAGCCGTTCGGGGCGCGCGCAAGCACGCGCTCTCCGACATCAACTTTTCTGTGAGCGCGGGGGAGCGGGTGGCGATCCTCGGCGCGAACGGGGCGGGAAAGTCCACGCTGCTGCGGCTGATGCTGCGCTTCGTCGATCCCGACAAAGGCCGCGTGATGCTCGACGGCCGCGACCTGCGCGACTACACCGTGGAATCGGTGCGGCGGCAAATC
>DATDED010000287.1:0-5675 GCA_036523455.1 Gemmatimonadales bacterium | reverse complement strand
CGAGGGACTGCTGTTCGGGTTCGACTCCGATCAGCTCGGGAGCTCGGCGCGCGACAACCTGCGCAAGTTCGCCGCAAGTCTGAAGAAGTACCCGAACACGCGAACGCTGATCGTGGGCCATACCGACTCGGACGGCAGCGCCCAGTACAACAGGGATCTGTCGGACCGGCGCGCGCTGTCCGCCGCGAGTTTCATCACCGGGGAGGGAATCGATCGCCTCCGCATCTCCACGGCGGGCCGCGGTGAAACCGAGCCGATCGCCACGAACGACACGGATGACGGCCGGCGGCAGAACCGGCGGGTGGAGGTCGCGATTTACACGAACGCCGGCAGCGGTTCGGGCAACTGAACGCTGCGGCACGCCATGCCCTGCATCCTCGCCGTCCTCATCCTCCTGACGCCGCGCCTCGCGGTCGCCCTCCTCTGGTATTTCACCCACTGGTTCGACGGCCTGTTCCCCTCGCTGCTGTTGCCCATCGTGGGCTTCCTCTTTCTGCCCACGACCCTGCTGTGGTACTCGGCGGTGCACCACTGGTTCGGCGGCGCGTGGACGACCGGGCCCGTCGTGGGCCTCGTGGTGGCGCTCCTGATCGATCTCTCCGCGATCGGCGGGCACCGCAGGTTCACGCGCCGGCGGTCCTGAACGAAGAGCGGCGGCGGTCCCGATCGGGGAGCCGCCGCCGTTCTGCTGCGGTTGTCGGCACACGGATCGCCGGGCAGCCCTCGCTAGCGCGCCGTTCCTTTCGATAGTGTGCGACCACGGCGCTCGGCCCGGGCGGCCGCGATGCCCGCCGCGACCCCGGCGACGAGCGCTGCCCGTCCGGCGACTTTCAGCACCCGCTCGGACTTCCGCAGCGTCTGTTTGAGCCGGCGCCGCCGGTCTTCGGAGTCGGCCTGCTTCCGGGCCTCTTGCAGCAGACGGTCGGCTTCCCGCGCCGCCACCAGTGCCCATTGTTTGGCTCGCCGCGCAGCGCGCACTGCCGCGCCCATGAAGCGGTCCGTTCGTGTGGCCATGGAGAATCCCTCCCAGGTGCCGAGTGACCCGCTACAGCGACCGGAGGAACTGCACCAGGTCCGTCCGCTGCTGTGGCTGGAGATCCAGGCCGAGCACCCGGATGTAATGGTCGACCACCGCCTCGAGCGTCGCCGCGCTGCCGTCATGGAAGTACGGCGGATGCTGCCACAGGCCTCGGAGCGGCGTCGTGCGATACCGCCCGGTCGATCCCCGTTGTGCGAGCCCCGGATCCGTGCCCGCGGCTCCCGGGACGTGCAGGCCGCTGTCCGCTTCGGTGTAGTGCGGTGGGACGTGACAGGTGGCGCACCGGCCGGGGCCGGCGAACACCGCGGCTCCCCGCCGCGCGGCGGCCGTGTCGTACGAGCCGACGGGGGGCGTGGGGGCGGCCAGGCTCAGCTGATAGAGGAGGAGAGCCGGGAGCTTGGACGTCACCAGGTCGGGAGTATGGTGGATGTCGTCGTGGGTCCTCGGATCCACGAAGGTCCCCTGGCCGTGCATCTGCGTGACGGCCACGTAGGCATTCCAGTAGCTGATCGTGCCCTCGCCGGTGTAGGTCGCGAGTGTGGTCCCCGCGAGCCCATAGGCGGGAGGGATCACGACCGGCCCGTTCTTCCCGTCGTGGTTCCAGCGCGCATCGTACTTCCCTGCCCCCCACGACGTGAGGACGGCGTGGGGTCCCGCGTCCTGGAGCGCGGGGGAAAGCGAGAGGATAGTTCCCGGCTGGAGGTCCCGGTTCGGCCACCCGTCCTGGCGCCGCCCGATGCCCGCGGCGAGCGCGTTGTCGACCGTCGAGTGACACAGCGCGCAGGTCACGCCGAACGTGGTGATCCGGCCGTTCGTGTCGACCGTGGCCTGGACGCCGACGACCGCGCCGAGCTTGAGGAGCGCGACCGTGGTCGCCGGGCTCGTCAGGTCGACCTTACCGGCCTTGAGGTCGGTAACGAGTGACGGCGGCAGCGCGTCGAGGTCCACTTTCAGCCCCACCGCGAGCGCCGTCGCCGGGCTCACGCCCGGGCCGACGCCGCCGAGCGCCGCACCCTCGATCACCTCGTGCATCCGGAGCGTATCCGTCCAGAACGCCTCGTCACCGAAGGTGTCGAAGCGGAAGATCTTCTGCCCGTCGAGGGCGGTCGGCTTCGCGCTCTCCGCCGGCTTGCCGCACGCGACCAGCAGCACCAGCAGCACCAGGGGGAGGGCGATACGCAACGACCTGAGCAACGTTGTCACAGGAGCCTCCGCTGTCCGTATCACGCCTGGCGGCGCCGCACGAAGTGGAGCACCAGGAATACCACGGCCACGATCAACAGCAGGTGAATCAGACCACCCCCGACGTGGAATGCCCCCCACCCGAGCAACCAGAGCACCACGAGCACAGCGACTATGAAGAGAAACATGGCGTTCTCCCTCCTCCTTATGGGTGCTGCGTTGTTCCACGTGCTGGGTCCGCCGGGATCTCCACCGATACGGTGCGGACGAGCGTTGCGTGCAGCCGTCGCACCTCGCCCTCCAGCCGGTCGTCGACTTCGCGCTCCTGATCGGGGCTGTCGCTCACGATCAGAATGCGCGTGACCCGCCGCTCCAGTACCAGCCGACCTGTCCAGCTGCGGGCTTCCTGCTGAGCGACTTCGTGTTCGTGGTCCAGGACCGCTTGGATGGTGTCGAGGCGTCGCTTCGGCTGTGGCGGCGTGATCTGATAGGCGTAGGCCCACACACATCCACTTCTCGACATGGCAGTTCTCCAAGCCACCGTCCGTACGGTGTAGCTCGCTCGTCCGACCATGCAACCTGCCAGCGCGGGCGACGCGGGAACATCCCCCTGCGGGATGAGCGGCGGCTTAGCAACAGCGGCGGAGCGGTATAGCTCCTTGGGTGCAGAAGCGACGCTCGACGGGAGGGATCGTCGAGCCCTCGCACCACGGAGCGCGTCCGGCGTCCCCCTCAAGATGGATGGCGCTGCAGCGCGCCCGCTGGGTAGCTTGTCGTACAGGAGAGGAAGGAGGAACGGTCTTATGGTCACCAAGAAGCAGCAACGGCGGGTGCCGGGGCGCTGGGTGTACGCCTATGAGCTCAATCCCCCGCAGCCCGAGCCGCGCTTCAGCAAGATCCGGATGCTGCTGCGCCGCGCACAGGCGACGGCGAAGCGTGGGGGACGCCTGTGGACCGGCCGGATCGTGGTGGAGTCCAACATCACCCACATCCTCGTCGTGACCGACGACCCCGGCCAGGTGCGGCACGTCGATCGGGCGATCGAGACCGAGCTGAAGCGTCTCAACATGCGATTCGCCCTCACCGGACCCGCGCGGTTTGCGTTGCCGCGCGTCAAGAACGGCAAGCGCGCTCCGAAAAGAGCCGTCGCGAGCAAGAGACGACGCGTCGCCTGAACCGCGCCATCCGCTGAAGCGAGCGCTACGTCGCGGAGGGGATGGCCCCTGATCGGTGGGTGTAGGCGGCGATCTGCAGCCGGCTGTGCAGCGCCAGCTTTTCCAGGATGTTGTGCACGTGGCTCTTGACGGTGTAGGTCGCGATGTTGAGCTGCTGGGCGATCTCCTTGTTGCTCAGCCCCTCGGCGATCAGGTTCATGATTTCCTTCTCACGCTTCGTCATGCGCACGGCTTCCGCCCCACCCGGTGTCTGACGAACCACCGCCGCTTGCTGCGCGATGTGGGACAGCAGCGTCCCGGTCAGCGCCGGCGGGACCACGTCCGCCCCCAGCGCGACCGATCGAATCGTGCTCACGAGATCCTGAACCGTCGCGTCTTTCATGATGAACCCGTTCGCCCCGGCCTTGACGAAATCGATCACGTCTTCGGGCGCCGGCAGCAGATCCATCACGATCACCTTCACCTCCGGCGCCGTCTTGCGGAGCAGTCCGACGAATTCGAAACTGTCGCCGTTGTCCAACGCGCCATCCATGATCACGACCTGCGGCTTGAACTCCTGCACATCGTGCAGTCCGGTGTCCCGATCGGCCGCAGCGGCCACGACTTTCAGGTCCGCCTCTGCGTCGAGCACGGCCTGGAGCCCCTCGCGAACCAGCCGATTGTCGTCGATGATCAACACCCGGATTCGTTTACTCAGGGCAGTGTCCGCGTTCAGGTTCGTGGGGCCATCCTGCGAGCAGCCCGGCGCCCGTGATGCCACTCGACCGGAGGCTGAGACCCCGGATGTGAAATTGGGCCACGATAGAGCCGGTGGGTATCGGGGGAACCCGCCAACAGCGCGGCGGGTGTCGGGGTAAACCCCGATACTACAGCAGGCGCGACTCGACGGCGTAGCGGAACAGCTCCGCGCGGCTCCGGAGGCCAAGTTTGTCGCTCAGCCGCTTGCGGTGCGTTTCGATGGTCTTGACGCTCACGGCCAGCCGGTCCGCCGCCTCCTGATTCGTGTGCCCTTGCGCCAGCAGCCGGAGCACCTCGACCTCGCGGCGACTCAACGGCTTGGGCCCGCTGGCGGCCGGTGAGTCGCGGCGCACGCGCCGAACCTCGTCGCTCCCCGCTGTTTCTCCGGGACGCGTCAGGTTCACGATGCTGCCGCCGCGATGGACGATGCGGATCGCGTTCAACAACTCGACGTCCGCCGCCTTCTTGACGATGTAGCCGGACGCGCCGGCCTCGAGCGCGGACCGCAGGTAGACCGGATCGTCGTGCATGGTGAGGATGAGGATCCGGGGGCTCGGCGCCAGGCGGACCAGCCGCTCGATGGTCACGGTGGCCGGGGGGCCGGGCATGGAGAGGTCCAGCAGCACGACGTCGGACCCCAGGGCCCGAGCCCGGCTCACCGTCTCGGGGCCGTCCGCGGCCTCGCCGACGACAGTCATGTCGGACTGGGCGTCGATCAGCATCCGAAGGCCGGCCCGAAGGACCGCATGGTCGTCGGCGATCAGCACGCGGATTCGCGACATGCGCGCTACGACGGTCGCAACGGAAAGCGGGCCGTGATCGTGGTCCCCTCCCCGCGCGCCGAGGCGACCTGCACCGCGCCGCCGAGCAGCGCCGCCCGCTCCTGCATGCTGCGGAGACCGAGGCCTCGGCGACCGGCCGCGCCCGGCGCGAAGCCGTCGCCATCATCCTGCACGCACAGCGCGACCGCCGTCCCGTCGCAGGTCAGGCGCACGCGCACGCGCTGCGCGCCGGCGTGCTTCGCGACGTTGGTCAGCGCTTCCTGCAGCACCCGGTACACGGTGGTCTGCACCAGCGGCGAGGGGGGGGTCGCATCGAGCCCCTCGATCCGCGTCTCCTCCGCAACCCCGTGCACCCGGGCGAACTCCTGCACGTGGCGGGTCACCGCCACGGCGAGCCCCAGATCGTCGAGGACGCTCGGGTGGAGCCCCCGGGCCAGGCGTCCCACATCGCGCAGCGTTCGGGCGGCGACCTCCCGCATCCGGTGCGCCAGATCGACCGCCTCCGCCGTGGTCCGGGCTTCCTCGATCGTGCGCAACCCCACCAGGAGGGCGGTCAGCGCCTGCCCGGTCTCGTCATGCAGCTCACGGGCGATCCGCCCCCGCTCCGCGTCCTGGGCGGTCATCACTTGCTCGATCAGCCGGCTCCGGAGCTTCTCCTGCTGCTTCCGCTCGGTGGCATCCACGACCACACCGATCACGCCGCTGACCTCCGCGCCCGCCGCCAACCGCAACGGCGCGAAGGTGACCGACACCGGCACC